>NZ_JAGHFM010000101.1 GCF_017888745.1 Terrisporobacter sp.
CTAGCTGACAGGTTGGTAAATGGAGGAATAAAAGGAATTTGGAACTTTGCACCTGTAGATTTAAATGTTTCAAATGATATTATCGTAGAAAATGTCAACTTAACAGAAAGCTTATTCACTTTATCATACTTGATGAAGGAAGATGATATGTAAAAACTATTTATTAAATGTATAATAATATTTTATATAAAGAAAAAGAACTACTTAAATTAAATATTTAAGTAGCTCTTTTTTTATTAGTCTTGTTGTGGAGCATCTACAGGACAAACGCTGTTGCATGCACCGCATTCAATACACTCATCTGGGTTTATAACGTATTTATCATCTCCAGCAGATATACATTCAACTGGACATTCATCAGCACAAGCACCACAGCTTATGCAAGCATCAAATATTTTGTAAGCCATTTTAAAGCTCCTCCTTATTTTGTAAATTATAATGCATTATACATTATACCAAAAACAAATGAAAAAACAACTAGAAAAGCGCATAAAAAAACTATTCAAGAAAATCTAATCCTGAATAGTCTTTGGTTTTTTATTACTCAGCCACTATAGCATCATTTGGACATGTATCAGCACATGAACCACAATCTACGCACTCATCTGCATTTATTTCGTATTTTTCATCTCCAGCTATTATAGCATCATTTGGACACTCATCAGCACATGAACCACAAGCTATGCATTCATCAGTTATTTTATAAGCCATATTCCAATACCCCCTTTTGTATCATATGATTAAGTTCATTATAGCAAAATTTACCATATATAACAATAAAAATATCTATGGAAAAAACATCGTATATAAATAGGATTAAAATAAATTTAGAGTTTAAAATATTAAGATATAAAATCAATATTTTACAATTAGAAATTCAAAAATATACTTTTTGGAAAAAATAATAAAGTTTATTTTACTTTAATTAACATTAAATTAAAATAAATAGAAAAATATTAAATAAAATTTTTAACAAATAACATGATCTATATATAGTAGTTATGATGTAATTTATATAAATAGTATATTAAATTAGTAAATTATACATTATTAATAGGTTGAAACGACAATATTTAAATAAATTGTAATATGAATCACAATAGTCTAAATAATTCAAAAAAATTGAAAATTAAAATTATAAAATAATATATAAACTAGCTAATTTGAATAAAATTTAACTAGTTATGGTATGTAATTGAATATTGTATACTATTATAATTTAATAAATAATTTAAAAACAATAAATAGTTAAACAAATTAAATTTAATTATAGTTAATAATAAAAAAATATTAAAAAATAAACTTACTTAAGGATGTTAAAAATATAAAACTTTAAAAGTATATATTTTATGAATAATAATTAACAATGTATATTTACTGATGTGACTATAAAATATAGTTTAAATTATTTATTTATATAAAAATAAGCTTAAGATAAAAAGTAAAATAGAGAATTACTTAAAATAAGTTAAACAAAAATTCAATTGAAAATTAAAGAAAAATTCAATTGCGAATAGAGATTTTGCTATGCTACAATTCAAGTGTAAGCAAGATATATAGTAAAATTTGGTTACATATCTTGATTTAGAAATAATAAAAGATACTTATTATTAAGGGGGCTTTAAAATGTCAAATTATGTACAAGAATGTATTGAACTATGTAAAAAAAGAAATCCAGGTGAAGTAGAATTTCACCAAACAGTAGAAGAAGTTCTTAGCTCATTAGTACCAGTACTAGAAAAACACCCAGAATATCAAGAGGCAGCTATATTAGAAAGATTAACAGAACCTGAAAGAGGTATAACTTTTAGAGTTGTTTGGACTGATGATAATGGTAAAGTTCAAGTTAACAAAGGTTATAGATATCAATTTAATAGCGCTATAGGGCCATACAAGGGTGGTTTAAGATTTGCGCCAAATGTATACCCAGGAATAATAAAATTCTTAGGATTTGAACAAACATTTAAAAATAGTTTAACTGGTCTTCCAATAGGTGGAGGTAAAGGTGGAGCAGACTTCGATCCTAATGGAAAATCAGATGCTGAAATAATGAGATTCTGTCAAGCTTTCATGACTGAATTATACAGACATATAGGACCAGAAACTGATGTGCCAGCTGGGGATTTAGGTGTTGGAGCTAGAGAAGTAGGATATATGTTTGGACAATATAAAAGATTAGTAAATAGATTTGAAGGTGTTTTAACTGGTAAAGGTCTTTCTTACGGTGGATTACAAGGAAGAACTGAAGCTACTGGTTACGGTATAGTATTCTTTGCTAATGCTATGCTAGAAGCAAATGGGGAAAAACTTGCAGGTAAAGAAGTTGCTATATCTGGATTTGGTAATGTTGCTTGGGGTACTGCTCAAAAACTAAATGAATTAGGAGCTAAATTAGTTACAATATCAGGACCAGATGGATATATATATGATCCAAATGGTATAAGTGGAGAAAAAGTTGATTATATGCTTGAATTAAGAGCATCAGGTAAAAACGTATGTGCTCCATATGCTGATAAATTCCCAGGATCTAAATTTGTAGCTGGTAAAAAACCATGGGAAGTAAAAGCTGATTTATATATACCATGCGCGACACAAAATGAAATATTATTAGATGATGCTAAAGCAATAGTTGCTAATGGTTGTAAATTTGTATGTGAAGGTTCAAATATGTCTTCAACTAATGAAGCAATTAAATACTTACAAGATAATGGTATTATAGTAGGACCATCTAAGGCTGCTAATGCTGGTGGAGTTGCATGCTCTTGTATAGAAATGGGTCAAAACTCAGGAAAAACTGTATTCACTCCAGAACAAGTTTATGCTCAATTAAAAGATATAATGATTGGTATACATGATGCTTGTGCTAACGCTTCTCAAACATATGGATTTGGATACAATCTAGTTGCTGGTGCTAACATAGCTGGTTTCTTAAAAGTTGCTGATGCTATGATGGCTCAAGGTTTAGTATAAGAACTCAAAGATTAGTTAAAAAATGACATTTTATAAGTAAAAGAGTTCAATATCGAAAAACGTTTTCTAAAAATAAGTATAAGTTTTAATATAAATTAAGGCAGGAGATATTTTATCTTCTGTCTTTTTATATGTTTTTAATTAAGAAAAGTGTACTACTGTATTGACAATGAAATATAAAAGTGTTAATCTACAAAAAGATATATAATGCTTTTAAATTTAGTCCAGAGAGGCTAAAAAGGAGGAAATAATAATGTTAAAATCAAGAAATTTAATCCAACCAGAAGACTTTTCGATTAAAGAAATAGATGAAATATTAAGTTTAGCTGAGGATATAATGAAAAATCCATCAGCATACTCTCGTGTTTGTGAAGGGAAATTAATGGCTACATTATTTTATGAGCCATCAACAAGAACAAGATTAAGCTTTGAAGCAGCTATGAAAAGATTAGGAGGAGAAATAATAGGATTTTCTGAACCTAATTCTTCTTCAGTATCAAAGGGAGAATCTCTAGGAGATACAATAAGGGTTGTATCTGGATATGTAGATATTATAGCTATGAGACATCCTGTTGCTGGCGCTGCTAGTGAAGCCGCACAATACACGACTGTACCATTCATAAATGCAGGAGATGGTGGAAATCAACATCCAACTCAAACTCTTACAGACTTATTAACAATAAAATCCCTTAAAGGAACATTACATAATCATACTATAGGATTATGTGGAGATTTAAAATACGGAAGAACAGTTCATTCATTAGTAAAGGCTATGAACAGATATGAAAATAATAAATTTGTTTTCATAGCACCAGAAGAATTGAAAATGCCTGAATACATAAAAGGAGAAATTAAAACTAATTCATATTGTGAAACTACACATTTAGATGAAGCCTTAAATAATTTAGATTTACTTTATATGACTAGGGTACAAGGTGAAAGATTTAGTGATAAAGATGAATATGAAAGACTAAGAGATACTTATATTCTAAATAAAGAAAAAATGAATAATGCTAAAGAAGATATGCTTGTACTACATCCATTACCTAGAGTAAATGAAATATCAACTGATATAGATAATGATGATAGAGCAGTTTATTTCAAGCAAGCTACTTATGGAATGTATGTGAGAATGGCTTTAATTATGAAGCTTTTAGGTGTAGATATACAAAAATAAATATTAGTTTAACTTTTGTGGAGGATTTAGTATGTATAAAATATTAAAAAATGAGTATGTTGGGGAAGATATGTACTTAATGGAAGTAGAAGGTTCTTTTAAAGGAGAAATGGGTCAATTTTATATGTTAAGAGCTTGGGATAACTATCCTTTACTATCAAGACCAATTAGTATACATGACATAAGTGAAAATAGTATAAGTTTTTTATATAAAGTTTTTGGTGAAGGAACTAAAATACTTAGTAAATTAAAACCTGAAGATACTATTAAGTTAGAAGGTCCTTATGGTAATGGATATGAAAAAGTAGAAGGGAAAGTAGCTTTAGTAGGTGGAGGAATCGGTATTGCACCACTATACTTAGTTGCTAAAAATATAGAAAATTGTGATGCATATTTAGGATTTAGAAATGAACCTATATTAGTAGGTAAATATGAAGAAGTATGTAATGATGTGAATTTAGCGGTTGGAGATACTTTTGTTACAGATATAATAGATGTAAATAAATATGATTATATATTAACTTGTGGTCCAACACCGATGATGGAGAAATTAGTTAAAATGGCTGAAGGAACAAATACTAAAGTAATGGTTTCTTTAGAAAATCATATGGCATGTGGTGTAGGAGCATGTCTAGTATGTACATGTAAAACAAAATTCGGAAATAAGAAGACTTGTAAAGATGGTCCAGTATTCAGGGGAGAGGACGTGATTTTTAATGGCTAATTTAAATGTTAAATTTAAAGATCTTAATTTTAAAAATCCAGTAATAATGGCATCGGGAACATTTGGATTTGGAAAAGAGTATAATGAAATTTATGATATAGAAAAATTAGGTGGTATAAGTAGTAAGGGGCTTACATTAAATCAAAGGGACGGAAATACAGGTATGAGGGTTTATGAAACTCCATCTGGAATGATGAATAGTGTAGGTCTAGAAAATCCAGGGGTAGAAGGATTTATAGAAAAGGAATTACCATTTTTCTCTGATTTAGACTTAGTAAGAATAGTTAATCTTGGTGGGGGCACTATAGATGACTATATAAGAGGTGCTGAATTATTAAGAGGAAAGGATGTTGATGTAATAGAATTAAATATATCTTGTCCTAATGTAAAAGCTGGAGGAATGGCTTTTGGAATCAAAAATGAAGTTGCCAGAGATGTAGTTAGAGAAGTGAGAAAAGTTGTAGACTTACCTCTAGTAGTGAAATTATCTCCAAATGCTGAAGATATAGTAACTATGGCAAAAGTTTGTGAAGAGGAAGGTGCTGATGGAGTATCTTTAGTAAATACTTTTAAAGCTATGGCTATAGATATTAATAAAAGAAAACCTATATTTGATAATGTATATGCAGGATTATCTGGACCAGCGATAAAACCTATAGCACTAAGAATGGTAAATGAAGTTGCTAAAAATGTAAATATACCTGTATGGGGTATGGGTGGAATAACAAATGCCACTGATGCAATAGAGTTTATTATGGCAGGTTCTTCTTGTATTCAAGTTGGAACTGCAAACTTTGTAAATCCTAAAATAGGACTTGAAATTATAGATGGAATAGAAAAGTTTATGAAGCAAGAAGGTATAAAAACATTAGATGAAATAAGAGGAATCATCTAATTAATATAAATTAAAAAATTTTTTAATAAATAAACATATGAAATATTGGAGGAATATACAAAATGAGTAAAGTAGATGTAGTTGAGATATTAAAGAAAAGTGATGCATTATTAGAAGGGCATTTCTTATTATCATCAGGAAAACATAGTAATAGATATGTACAATGTGCAAAAGTATTAAGATTCCCAGAGTATGCAGAGCAAGTTTTAAGTACAGTTGTTGAACAAATAAAAGATTTAGACATAGATTTAGTAGTTGGTCCAGCTATGGGTGGTGTAATAGTTTCTTATGAATTAGGAAGACAATTAGGAAAAGAAACAGTGTTCACTGAAAGAAAAGATGGAGTAATGGAGCTTAGAAGAGGTTTCGAAGTTAAGCCAGGAGCTAAAATAATAATAGCTGAAGATGTTGTTACAACAGGTAAATCAACAATAGAAACTAAAAAAGCTTTAGAGGCTCTTGGCGGTGAAGTAATAGGTGTTGCTTGTATAGCCAATAGAACTAATGATGATATAGGAATGCCAATATATAGTGCTATAAAATTAGAGATACAAGTTCATGAAGCTGATGAATGTCCTCTTTGCAAAGACGGTAAAATAGAACTTGTTAAACCAGGTAGTAGAGAGTTTAAAGAATTAGGAATGTAATTATTTAAAAAGTATTTAGA
>NZ_JAGHFM010000102.1 GCF_017888745.1 Terrisporobacter sp.
CCTTTGGAGATTTTTTTTCTTCTATTTCTTCAACAAATGTATTCCATTTTGTACACTCAGGACATTTACCTAACCATTTGCTAGTTTCATACCCACAAGATTGGCATACATATTTTGTTTTAATCTTCGCCATTGTTATCCATCCTTAAATGCTTTATTATTACTTTATTGTACTATATATTATTAGTCTGTGCATATATTATTATCGTGTTTTATAGTAAATATATCAAAAAAACCTTTATAAAACCTTAAATAGAGGGAGTTTCCCCCCTCTATTGTTAAAATTATTTTACCTCAAAAGCCATCTTTCCTTCTTTAACAGTCGCTTCAACTACATCTCCTGATTTTATTGTTCCCTGTAAAATCAATTCTGATAATTCATTTTCTA
This sequence comes from Terrisporobacter sp., assembly GCF_017888745.1. GTDB lineage: Bacteria > Bacillota > Clostridia > Peptostreptococcales > Peptostreptococcaceae > Terrisporobacter. The sequence continues at coordinate 389 of NZ_JAGHFM010000102.1, forward strand.
ATTCTTTTTGTATAGATCTTTTTAAAGGTCTAGCTCCATACTCTAAATCAAAACCTTCTTTAGCAATTAAATCTATTGCGTCTTCATCCATCTCCAATTTAATTGTCATTTCATCTAATCTATTTATTAATGTTTTACACATTAATTTTACTATTTGAGAAATATCTTGCTTATTAAGTGAATGGAATACTATTATATCATCTATTCTATTTAAAAACTCAGGTCTAAACTGTTTTTTAAGTTCTCTCATGATAGTTTCTTTCATTTTCTCATATTCATTCTTTTCCGAATCATCTTTATTACCCGAATTAAATCCTAATGTTTTTTGTTTTTTAATTGTAGTTGCCCCAGCATTAGATGTCATTATTAGTATAGTATTTTTAAAATCAACAGTTCTTCCCTTAGAATCAGTCAATCTACCATCATCTAGTATTTGTAATAATATATTAAAGACATCAGGGTGGGCTTTTTCTATTTCATCGAATAAAACTACTGAATAAGGGTGTCTTCTTACTTTCTCAGTTAATTGTCCTCCTTCATCATATCCTACATATCCAGGAGGAGAACCTATCAATCTAGATACTGAATGTTTTTCCATGTACTCTGACATATCTATACGAATAATTTGATTTTCATCTCCAAACTCAGCTTCAGCTAATGCTTTACTAAGCTCCGTCTTACCTACACCAGTTGGACCTAGAAATAAAAATGAACCAATAGGTCTATTAGGATCTTTAAGTCCTGCCCTAGCTCTTCTAATAGCCGTACAAATAGACTTTATTGCTTGATCTTGACCAACAACTCTTTCATGCAATATATCTTCTAATTTTAATAATCTTTCTGCTTCTTCTTCCATCATACTATTGACAGGTATTCCTGTCCAAAGACTTACAATCTCTGCAATTGCTTCTGAATCTACTACATTTTCGTACTTTGATATACTACTCCAATCTCTTCTGATTTTATCTAACTGTTCTTGTGTTTTTCTCTGTTCATCTCTTAGTGTAGCAGCTTTTTCAAAATTTTGACCTCTAATAGATTCCTCTTTTTCTTTTTTTATACTATTTATTCTTTCTTCTAAGTCTTTAATTTCTTTTGGAGGTGTGCTCTCTTTTAATCTAACCTTCGATGCTGCCTCATCTATTAAATCTATTGCCTTATCTGGCAAAAATCTATCTGTAATATATCTTACTGATAATTCAACTGATGCTTTTATAGATTCATCTGTTATCTTTACCTTATGATGCGCCTCATACTTATCTCTTAATCCTTTTAAGATTTCTATTGTATCTTCTTTTGTTGGTTCTTCTATGAGCACAGATTGAAATCTTCTTTCTAGACCACTATCTTTTTCAACATGTTTTCTGTATTCATCTATAGTTGTAGCACCTATTATTTGTATTTCTCCTCTCGCTAAGCAAGGTTTTAATATATTAGAAGCATCAATTGAACCTTCTCCTGTAGATCCCGCTCCTATTATAGTGTGCATTTCATCTATAAATAAAACTATATTACCTTTTTTTATTACCTCATCTATGACTTGTTTTATTCTTTCTTCAAATTCCCCTCTATATTTAGCTCCAGCTAAAAGAGACCCCATATCTAAGGTATATAATATTTTATTTTTTAAAGTATCCGGCACTCGTCCTTCTGCTATATCAATTGCTAAACCTTCTGCTATAGCTGTCTTTCCCACTCCTGGGTCCCCAATTAGTACTGGATTATTCTTTGTTCTTCTACTTAAAATTTGGATAATTCTTTCTATTTCTTTTTTTCTTCCAATAACAGGATCTATTTTATCTTGTTTAGCACTTTCAGTAAGGTTTCGTCCATATTTATCAAGCAATTTTGATGATGTACTTTCTGAAGAAGAGTTAGTACTACTTTTGTTTGATGAATTATTATCCATAGAATAATTGTCTATTCCCATCATATCTATAATACTTTCAGCTATATCTCTAGCGTCTATATTAAGTGAGGCTAAGATTTTCATCCCTAAGCCTTCTCCCTCTTGGGCAAGTGCTAATAATATATGTTCTGTTCCTATGTAATTAGTTTTAAGTTTATTAGCAAATGCTCCTGATAATTCTAATATTTGTTTTGATCTAGGACTTAATGTTACCTCAGATTTAATTTCATCGTTCTTACCTTCTATTTCAATTATCCTAGCTTTAAGGATATCTTCTGTTACTCCTAATTGATTTAAAACCTTGGCAGCTATTCCGTCTTTTTCTTTTAGAAGCCCTAGAAGTATATGTTCTGTTCCAACGATTTTATGACCAAGTTTTTTTGCTGATTCTACTCCTAAATCAATTGCAGTCTTAGCTCTTTGAGTAAACCTATTGAAGTACATTTTCATCCCTCCTATTTATTATTCCTATTAGCTAAAGTAAATTCATTCCTTATATAACTAGCTCTTTCTATATCGCTACTACTAGTTACAGCGGACATTAACCTTAATGCTGGTTTCATACCATTCATAAGGTTTATTACTTTATCTAAATTTATATCATTAATATAATCCATCTCTATACCTAATTTAATATTAGATAAGTGTTTCATAACTTCTTGAGCAGAAATAATCCTTGCATTTTGAAGTATTCCTAAAGACCTATAAACTTCATCTTCCACCTCTATATTGGCCTCTATCTTTAATATTTCTCTTGATTCAATTTCTTTAGTAATAATTTCTTTAATCATACTTTTTAGACTTTCAAGAGTGTTTTTTTCTGACCTTCCTATAATGTTTTGATTTGTTATCTCATACATATTTCCTAATGTATTTGACCTTTCACTGCAAATACCCTTTATATTTATACCTAATTTATGACCTATATTATGATAATTTTCTATTTTTTTTTGTAATGATAATATAGGTAAATGAAGCGTTACAGAAGCTTTTAATCCAGTTCCTACATTAACTGGACAACTAGCTAAATATCCTAAATTTTCGTTAAAAGAATAATCTAATTTTTCCCCTAATATATCATCTATTTGATCTGCTATGTTAAAAGCTTCATTTAAATTTAGGTTATTCATATATATTTTAATTTCAATATGATTATCACCATTAATTAATATGAATTTACTTTTATCCTTATTAATCAATATTGATGAAATATCATTTTTAGAAAACTTATTACTTATAATATTCCTTTCTATGAGAGTTGTTTTTTCTATATCAGTAATATCTTTCATATTTTTTAAAATAAAATCCTCTTGTTGCAAATCTGGTGAAGTTAATAATATCCTGCTTACCTTATTTACTATATGCATTGCCTCTGATTGATTTAATTTATGAGGAAAAGGATAGTTATTTATATTTCTAGATAAGGATACTTGGGTGTTCATTACTATAGTATTTTCCATAAATAAATCACCTTCCTATTCATTGCACTCTTGTAGCTCTCTTATTTTATCTCTAATATCTGCCGCCTTTTCATACTCTTCTCTTTCAACTGCTCTATTTAAGTCTTCTTTTAAAATTCTTATTTCATTACGTATATATATATGAGTATTATCACTTTTTGGAATTTTACCTACATAATCTGAATATCCATAAAGTTTTTTTAATATTAATTCAAGTTGATCTTCAAATGCCTCATAACAACCACTACATCCTAATTTTCCAGTTGTTCTATATTCATCGTATGTACTACAACATTCTGGACAAATTATATTTTTATACGTGTTATTTTTTTCTAATGACATTTGTTTATTCTCTTTTCTAGATATTTCTTCTGATTTAAATTGTTCTTCTAATTGAAGTTTATCCATTAAATCTTTTATTGAAAATGACTCATCTAAGTTTAAATTAAATAAAGGGTAATCCTTTGCACAATCATTACATAAATATAACCTAGTCTCTTGACCATTTATAATGGAGCTAATAAAAACGGCTGCAGTCTTTTTATGACATACTTGACATAACATACTATCACTCCTCTATGTTGAATAATTCTTCTATAATATTTTTTAAAATTTTTGCTCTTATATTTTCACTTAATTCATATATGGGTGTATTTAAAGATTTATCATCTATAACACATAATATTATTTTTGCTTCTTTATTGTTAATAATATTAATGTCTAATAACCAATTAATTATAACTTTTCCCTGGAAATATGTTATTTTGTTGTCGATTTTTTCATATATAGTGTGTAAAACATGTTCTCTAGTATTTGTTTTGATTGTTTTGATTTTTTTGATTTCAACATATCCTCCACCACCTTTTTTACTTAGGATCTCATACCCTTTTTCTCTAGAAAATCTAGTTGTTAGTACATAATTTATCTGAGATGGGGCACAATTAAATAGATTAGCAAGTTCATTTCTCTGAATTTGTATATTATCACTATCTTTCATTAAGTTTTTAATAAATTTTTCAATTATATCACTGATTGAAGCCATATTATCACCACTTAATTAAATTGATTCTTATTTGACTTTCTTTGACTACTATTAATATATATTATATACATCTTTTAGTTATATAATCTAATTATTATAAATAAAATCGGGTATATATTTTGCTTACAAAACAAAATAAACGACACAATATTTTAAAATATCATGCCGTTTTTGTTCATATTTTTCTTAATTATTAGCTTCTGCGATTATTTTTAATGCTAGTTGCTGAGGAACTTCATTATACTTTTCTAGTTGCATTTCAAAATATCCTCTACCTTGAGTCATAGATCTTAAATCAATTGCATATTTAAATGTTTCACTTTGAGGAGCCTCAGCATATATTACTTGTCTTCCTTTATCATCAGGTTCCATACCTAAGATTTTTCCTCTTCTCTTATTTATATCCCCCATTACATCTCCCATATATTCTTCTGGAACAGTTATAACAAGTTTCATGATAGGTTCTAATAATATTGGTTTAGCTTCTTCCATTCCTTTTTTAAATGCTAAAGATGCAGCCATTTTAAATGCCATTTCAGATGAGTCAACATCATGATATGATCCATCATATAATACTGCTTTAATATTAGTAACAGGATATCCTGCAAGAATTCCCTTTTGCATAGAGTCTTTTAATCCCTTTTCTACTGCTGGTATATATGATTTTGGTACAGATCCACCAAATATTTCTTCGGCAAACTCAAAATCGTCATTTGATCTTGTAAATTTAATTTTTACATCACCGTATTGACCATGCCCTCCAGATTGCTTCTTATGTTTCCCTTGTACATCAGAAGAGCCTTTTATAGTCTCTCTATAAGCAACCTTTATATCTTCTAAATCTACATCCACTCCAAATTTTTCTTTCATTTTATTCTTAACTGTATTTATATGAAGTTCACCTTGACCTCCAACTAATGTTTGTTTAGTTTCTGAATTTCTATACCAATGTATAGTTGGATCTTCTTCTGATATTTTATTTAATGCCGCACCTATTTTATCCTCTTCACCTTTATTTTTAGGTACTATAGCATAATATATTTGAGGTTTTGGTAAATTAATTTCGTCTAGTAATTCTTCTTTGTTGCTATTTGATAGAGTATTTCCTGTTTGTAAAGAGTTAACCTTAGTAACTACTACTATATCACCAGCATTAGCATAATCTACTTCTTCTAATTCACCTTTTTTCATTGTATATAAATTTGATATTTTTTCTTTTACATCTTTATTTAAGTTTATTACTTCAGAATCTTTTTTCAATTGGCCTTGAACTACTTTTATATAAGACATTTTTCCTACAAATGGGTCAACCATAGTTTTAAATACTAATGCTTTTAAAGGCTCTTCATATTTAATATAACTTGGCTCTATATATGATCCTATAGTTTGTAATATTTCTTCTGAACCTATATTGTTAATAGTAGACCCACATATAACAGGTATTATATCTCCACTTTGTATACCTATTATTATTCCTTTTTGTATCTCTTCTGGAGTTAGTTCTTCCCCACTAAAATACTTATCTAAAACTTCATCGTCTGTTTCAGCTATATGTTCCATTAGCGCTTCTTTTACGCTAGAAACTTGTTCTTTAAATTCTCCATCTAAATCATCATCCAAGTTTTCTAAAATATTATGTAATTTAACAAATTTTTTATCTTTATATATAGGGCTTATCATTGGTACTATCTTATTGTCATATTTTTTTCTTAACATCTCTATTGCATCTTTATATCTTGCCTTTTCATTGTCTATTTTGTTGATAAACATTATTTTGGGCATATTCTCAGTTAGTTCTAAAGATTTTTCTGTCCCAACTTGTATAGGAGAAGTAGCATCTATAACTATAATAGCTGCATCACTTGCTCTTAAAGAAGATATAACTTCACCACTAAAATCAAAATAACCAGGTGTGTCTAATAAATTGTATTTCACGTTATTATACTCTATTGGAGCTAGTCCTATGCTGTAAGTCATGTTTACTTTATCAGATATCTTTGGCATTTTATTTGAGATATTTGTAGTATACGCTAGGGCATCAATTAGATTTGACTTTCCACATCCACTATGTCCTAGTATTGCAACATTTCTTAAGTTGTTACTATCATAGACTTTCATATTAGCACCTACCTTTTTTAATTATATAAAATTTTCAACTGTTCTTGATAATTTTATACTATTTATATGTATAATATTCCCAATTAATTTAGATAAGATTA
>NZ_JAGHFM010000011.1 GCF_017888745.1 Terrisporobacter sp.
AGACTATATAGAAATGATTTATAGATTAAGTCTAGAAAATAATAATATACAGGTTAAAGATATTTCAAGAAAATTAAATATAAAACCACCTTCAGTAACAAAAATGATTAAGAAATTAGATGAAAAGAATATATTAATTTATAGAAAATATGGCTATATCTACTTAACTGACAGAGGTATAAGTCTGGGTGAAAATCTTTTAAAAAGACATAATATTATAAGAGAATTTTTAAAAATTATAGGTATAAAAGATTCTTTGCATGAAGAAACTGAAAAAATAGAACATACTATAAATATTGAAACCTTAATTAAATTAGAAAATCTCATAAACTTTTTTTATGAAAATGAAGATGTTTTTGAAAGGCTGCAACTATATAAAAATAATAAAAAAACATAAAATTATAGAAGTAAAAAAAGAAGCTGTTCTTAAATACAACTTCTTTTTTTACTTCTATAATTAATAAACCATTTAACTGTAAAATCTCTAAATAATATTTCGTTTTTACTAAGTTTTTTATTTTTTAATTGTGATAAAAATATATTAGCAGAAAAACCATTTTTTAATTTGCAAATATGAATAGAGCTATCAACATTATTTTTATAGGAATTTGCAACTTGATAAGGTAGTAAAGTAATCCCTATATTTTCAGAAACTAAAGCTAATAATGTTTTAGTTTGACTTTCTATGTAAGATGTATTTGGAAAATAGTTTAGATTTCCCCACGTATTTAAAAATACATTACGAGTATAATAATCACCATTTATGCAAAGGTACTTTTCTCTTGAAGTATTATAAATATCTACCTCGGAAACTTCAGATAAAGCATGTTTTTTTGATGTTACTAGCACTAAATCATCACTTATTATTTTATCGAGATTTAAAATATTTTTGTATTCGTAATAAGAATTTATAAAACCTAAATTAATTATAGAGTCTTTTAAATACTCTATTATTTTATTATTAGGTCTTTCAATCAGGTCAATTTGAATCTGTGGATATTGTTGCTGAAAGTCACTAATAAGAGTAGCTAGTCCATATTCAACTAAAGTGTCTGTAACACCAATAGAAATAGAACTACTTTCATCACATGAGTATTTTTTCATATTAAATATGATATTTTTATAATCTGACATAGACTTATTAGCAAATTTATAAAAATCTTCTCCTGCATCAGTAAGCTTTATACTTCGATGTTGTCTATTAAAAAGTTCTACACCTAATTCTTTTTCCAATGATTTAATATGTTTTGATATTGACGATTGAGAAATGTATAATTCCTGTGATGCTAAGGTAAAATGCTTATATTTTACTATAGCTAAAAAAGACTTTATTTGTTCAAAAGTCATCCCCTTAATCTCCCCCCAAAAAAATGAACTATATAATATATTATAACAGATAAAGCATGTAAAAAGTGGTATACTAAACTTAATTTAATAAATTTGGAGGCAGAAAAATTGAATAGTTCAGTAAAAAAACTAACGGAAGCTGGCATACTATCTTCAGCTTTTGTAGTATTAACAATGATAGCATTAACAACAGGACTTGGGTATGGAATATATTTGGATTTTGGGGTACCAATAATATTTGTATTGATATATTTTAGGTGTGATTTAAAATACACGTTATTATCTGGAATTACAAGTACTATTATAATAATTTTTGTGTTAGGAAATTTTGCAACAGGAATTTTAATAAGTCAAAGTTTTTTATTGGGCATACTATGTGGATATTTACTTTCTAGACCCAGCGGAATATTTGATGATTTATTTTTAGGAGCCATACTAGGGCTTATATTTATGGTTCTGATAGATATATATGCTAGAAATTTAATTGGATATAGTTTTATGAAAGAATTTCAAGGATATATCGATTACATAATGAGTAAACCTAAAGAATTGACATTTATATTACCTTATATTGAAAATATAAATTTTGCTATTCTTTATTATTTACTTATAGCTATTTTTCCTTTTGGTATGTTTTTTAGTATATACTTTATATCTCTTTTATGTGGTAAGAGGTTAAAGCTATTAAGCAAAGTAGAAAAACAAAAATATTTTATGATGAGAAGCCTTAAAACTTATGGTAATTTTATGAACATAAAAAATAAAAGTTTTTACTTAGCTATTTTATATATTATCATTATAAATATATTTAATTTTACAAACATAGAATTCAACAGCGTATACTTAAAAACCATATCTATCTGTATAGAGTATATTAGTTATTATTTTGTTATAAGAGATGTTTATTTAATTATAGGAAATTATATAAATGCTAAATTTAGAAAAAGAAATGTAAGTTTACTTTACTTAATAATAACTATTTTCTTATTAGTAAATATATTTAAAATTACAGTTTTAATATATACAATTGTATCTATTATTTTAGATAAAAAATTTAACTTAAGATTAAAACAAAGACATATAGTGGACAGTCATACAGATAAGCTTTTAGAATATTATAAAAATTAATATATATAAATATTATAATATGTTGCGAAGTATAGAAGATAATGTTACAATTTTATCATAATTAAATATAAAATATAGTCAAAGAATGATTAAAAAAGCCATGAAGGTTATTACACTTTCATGGCTTTTTTTGTTCATATTTATGCAACAAATTATGATATAAACTTAAAATAAGGGGGAGCTTGAGTAAGATGAAACTTAAGAAAAATATTGCGAAGTTATTATCAATGGTATTATTAGTGGGGGCTTTAAGTGGATGTTCAAATACATCATCTACTTCAGGTGTAGATCAAAGAAAAGAGAATAATGAGCTAGTTGTAGCTGTTGGTGCAGAACCAGAAGCAGGATTTGATGCTATAACAGGAGGGCATGGCTCAATAACTAAAGTGTTTTTCTCTACGTTATTAAAAAGGGATAAAGAATTAGGATGGGAAAATGATTTAGCAAAAGACTATAAAGTATCTGATGATAAATTAAAATGGACTGTAACTTTAAGAGATGATGCTAAGTTTACAGATGGAAAACCTGTAACTGCAGAAGATGTTGCTTTTACATATGAAACAACTAAAGAAAGTAGCACAGAAATTGATTTAACTATGATAAAAAAAGTAGAGGCTACTGATGAATATACAGTAGAATTCACATTAGAAAGACCAATGTCAACATTTATTGAAAAATTAGGAGCATGTGGAATAGTTCCAAAGCATGCTTATAATGATAGTTTTAAAGATAAGCCAATAGGCAGTGGACCATATGAATTTGTTCAATGGGATAAAGGTCAACAAGTTATAGCAAAAGCTAATGAAAATTATTATGGAGATAAAGCAAATATCAAGAAATTAACTATGGTATTCTTAGATACAGATTCTGCTTATGCTGCTGTAAAATCTGGAGAAGTAGATATGGCATCAATAAACGGAGAGCTTGCAAAAGAAGAAGTTGAAGGTACTAAAATACTAAACATTGAAAGTATAGAAACTTATGGTGTTGAATTCCCAATGGTTCCAAATACAGGGAAGAAAACTAAAAGTGGAAATGAAATTGGAAATAACGTAACTAGTGATATAGCTATAAGAAAAGCTTTAAATACAGCTGTTGATAGACAGGGTATGGTAGATGGAGTTTTAAATGGATATGGAACAGTATCAACTACTGGCCTTGAAAAAATGCCTTGGTTAAATAAAGAAACAGTGTTAGATGAAAAATCTTATAACAATAAAGAAGAAGCTAAAAAGATTTTAGCTGATGGTGGATGGAAAGATACAGATAATGATGGGATAGTTGAAAAAAATGGACAAAAAGCATCATTTAAATTATTATATACTGCAGGAAATTATAGACAAGAATTAGGATTAGAATTCCAAAACTTAGCAAAAGAAATAGGTATAGAAGTTACTTTAGAAGAAAGAACTTGGGACACAATAGTTCCAGATGTTCATAAAGAAGCTGTATTATTTGGGTTTGGTTCAGGAGATCCATCTGAGTTATACAACTTATACTATGGTGGAGCTGCAAATACTCCAGTTGAATGGGATAATGCAGGGTTTTATCAAAATGATACAGTAGATTCTTATATAGATAAAGCATTAGACTGTGACAGTGAAGAAGAAGCTTTACAATACTGGCAAAAAGCTCAATGGGATGGAAAAACAGGTGCTTCTGCAATAGGAGATGCTCCTTATTGTTGGCTAGTAAATGCTAATCATGTATATATAGTAAGTGAGGGATTTGATATAGGAGATCCAGTTGTTCAACCTCATGGAGGAAGAATATTTGATAATGTTACAGAATGGTCATGGAAATAAGACAAAATAAGCTATAATATAAAATAAGAGGACATTCTTTTAAAGGATGTCCTCAGATTTGATTATAAGAAGGGGAGTTTATTGGATGGGAAATCGCAAGAAAATAGGGGCTTTTTTATCAAAAAAAATAGTGAAGCTGATAACATTATTAGTAGCTTTGTGCATAGTTACTTTTGTACTTATGGAACTATCTCCAATAGACCCAGTTACAGCATATGTGGGAGCTAGTACTAAGGTAAGTGCAGCACAAAGGGAGCTTATTGCAGAGCATTGGGGCTTAAATCAACCCCCTGTAGAAAGATTTTTATGTTGGTTTAAATCTATAATACAAGGTGACTGGGGAACATCATTAATTTATAGAAGACCAGTTTTAGAAGTTATAGGTCAAAAATTTAAAGCATCTTTATATTTGATGATAATAGCTTGGATAATTTCTGGAGCACTAGGATTTATTATGGGAATTATAAGTGGTAGTAATGAAGATAAATTAATTGATAAAATAATACGTGGTTACTGTTATATAGTAATTTCTACACCAACATTTTGGCTAGGTATATTATTTATAATTGTATTTTCTGTAAAGCTGGGAATATTTCCTGTGGCTTTGGGAGTGCCAATAGGGCTAGAGTCATCAAGTGTAACTTTTGCAGATTTAGTAAGTCACATAATTTTACCATCTATAACATTAAGTCTAATTGGGGTTTCAAATATATGCTTACATACTAGAGAAAAAGTTATTGAAGTATTAAATAGTGATTATATTTTATTTGCTAAAGCGCGTGGAGAAAGTAAAAAAAGTATTATATTTAATCATGTTATAAAAAATGTTTCATTACCAGCAATAACACTACAATTTTTATCTTTTAGTGAACTATTTGCAGGAACAATATTTGCAGAGCAAGTATTTTCATATCCAGGCCTTGGTCAGGCTACAGTATCTGCTGGCTTAAAGGGCGATTTACCTCTTTTAATGGGAATTGTTATAATAAGTTGTATTTTTGTATATTGTGGGAATGTAATAGCAGATTTATTATATATGTTTATAGATCCTAGAATTAAAGGAGGAGAGGCTGTATAATGAGTGAATTAAGCAAAAGTATAAAAAAAGAAAAAATATGGTCTACGCAATTTGGTATAAGAGAGAAAACTATTTTATCTTTGGCAATTTTTATTATATTTTTTATAGGGATATTGATTGCTGGAGCTTTAATAGATCCGGAAAGCTTTAGTATTGATTTGATAAATAAAAACCAATCACCTTCTATAAAGCATATTTTTGGTACAGATTGGATAGGTAGAGATATGTTTTATAGAACTTTAAAGGGACTTAGTATAAGTATGAGTATAGGAGTCCTATCTTCTATAATTAGTGGTATAATTGCTATAATTCTAGGTATTATAGGTCCTATATGTGGGAAAAAAGTAGATTCTATCATAACTTGGTTTATAGATTTAGTATTATCAGTTCCTCATACTTTAATAATCATATTAATTTCTATGTCGGTAGGTGGAGGATTAAAAGGTATAGTTCTTGGAGTTTCTCTTACACACTGGACTTCACTGACTAGAATTATAAGAGCTGAGGTAATGCAAGTTAAAGAGTCTGATTATGCAAAGATTGCTAAAAATTTTGGCAAGTCTAATTTATATATAGCTAAAAATCACATATTACCTCACATAATTCCACAGCTTTTAGTAGGTATAGTACTAATATTTCCGCATGCCATATTACATGAAGCATCGGTTACATTTTTAGGATTTGGTTTACAATCCCATGAGCCTGCTATTGGAATAATACTATCAGAAGCTATGAAATATTTAAGTAGCGGGAAGTGGTGGTTAGCATTTTTCCCAGGAGTATCATTAGTACTAGTATCTATGATGGTTGATAGTATTGGTAAAAAAATAGGTAAATTAATAGATCCTAAAACGGCTAATATATAGGGGGTAAGTATGGATAATAAACCAATTTTAAGTGTAAGAAATCTAGAAATATCATTTAGTCAATACACTAGAGGATTGAAAAAAATAGACTCTAAGGTTATAAGTAATTTAGATATAGATTTATATAAAGGTGAAATTTTAGCTGTTGTAGGATCTAGTGGCTCGGGAAAGAGTCTACTAGCTCATTCTATATTAGGAATTTTACCTAATAATGCTATGACAAGAGGAAATATGATTTATAAAAATAAAGAATTAGATGAAAAGAGAAAAAAAGAATTAAGAGGGAAAGAAATTGTTTTTATACCTCAATCAGTAAATTACTTAGATCCACTAATGGAAGTAGGTAAACAAGTTAAAATATCAATTAAAGATAAAAAGAACTCTGATAATATATTAAGGAAAGTCTTTAGTAAATATAACTTAGAAGAAAAAGTTGAAAAATATTATCCATTTCAATTATCAGGAGGCATGGCTAGAAAAGTTTTATTATCTAGTGCATTAGTATCTGAATGTGAAGTTATAATTGCAGATGAACCAACTCCTGGATTAGATGAACAATCTTTAAATGAAGCTTTAAAAGATTTTAGGGATTTAGCTGACCAAGGATGTGCAATCTTAATTATAACTCATGACATATCATCAGCATTAAAAATAGCAGATAAAGTAGCAATATTTTATGCAGGAACTACTTTAGAAGTGGCAAACGTAAGAGACTTTGATAATAATGGAGAAAATCTTAGACATCCCTATACAAAGGCATTATTTAATGCTTTACCAAATAATAGTTTCAAACCTATTGAAGGTAGTCAGCCTTTAACAAGTGAACTACCTTGTGGATGTTTATTCTATGATAGATGTGAAAAAAGAACACCTGAATGTGAAAACATAAATCCTAAAATGAAAGAAATAAGAAATGGAAAGGTGAGATGTTTATATGCTACTTAAGGCTGAAAAAATAAATTATAAATATAGAGGAGATAATTATATACTAAAAGATATAGATTTATCTGTAGAAAGTAATGAAATAGTAGGGGTAGTTGCACCAAGTGGATTTGGTAAAACTACATTAGCTAAAATACTTGCAGGATATATTAAGCCAGATAAAGGAAAAGTGATCCTAGAAGGATATGAAAATAAAAATACTAATTATAACCCAGTGCAGTTAATATTTCAACATCCTGAAAAATCTGTTAATCCTAAATGGAAAATGAAGAAAACTTTAAATGAAGCTTATAAACCAGATGATAAAATGATAGAAGCTATGGGAATTAAAAAAGAATGGTTAAATAGATGGCCAAGTGAATTATCTGGGGGAGAGTTACAAAGATTTTGTGTTTTAAGAGCATTGAGTAAAGAAACAAAATTTTTAATAGCTGATGAAATGACAACTATGCTTGATGCCATAACTCAAGCTCAAATATGGAATGTGGTAATTGATTATTGTAAAGAAAATGAAATAGGGTTAATAGTTATAAGTCACGATAAAGATTTGGTATATAATATATGTGATAGAGTAATAAACTTAGAAAAAAGAATAAGTTATGATAACATAAAAGAAGAAAGAGTGAATATTATATAATAAAAAAATGAGTAATAGGAATTTCCTAATTGCTCTTTTTTGTTGTGTGCATATTATGCATCTTAGAATTGCATAAACTATATATTTACAAAATTTGTTAAATGTATTAATATGAGACTTGGAATTGATGTAAATAATAGTTGTTAGTGAATTAAATTAAAAAATACAAGTGAGGGGATATGATGAGAAGGTATTCAGGTGAAATAGGATTATTTTTAATTGCTATTATCTGGGGAAGTGGATTTGTTGGTTCCAAGTTAGCTATTGATGGGAGAATGACTCCTATGCAAATATTAACTATTAGATATTTAATTGGTACTTTAATATTAGGGATAGTATTTTTCAAAAAGATAAAAGAGAATATTACAAAGGAGTCTATGATAGCAGGAGTAATATTAGGTATATTTTCTTTCCTGGGATTTACAACACAAACAATAGGTCTTGTATATACTACGGCTTCAAAAAATGCATTTATAACAGCTGTAAATGTGGTTATAGTACCTTTCATAGGATTTGTGCTATATAAAAGAAAATTAGATAAAATTGGAGTTGCCAGTAGCTTATTAGCTTTAATTGGGATAGCGGTATTATCATTGGAATCAGATTTTAGTATTAATTTTGGGGATTTTTTAACATTTATATGTGCTTTTGGATTTGCATTTCACATATTCTTTACTGGAGAATTTAGTGCAAAGTATAACTCTTATGTATTAACTGTTATACAATTTGCAACAGCCTTTGTGATGTCTTTTATAGTACAATTTGCAATAGGAGAAGGAAGTATTGTAGCTACAAGTAAAGGATATTTAGGAGTTTTATATTTAGGAATATTTAGCACTGCCATAGGTTTCTTACTACAAACAAAGTGTCAGAGCAAGGTAGATCAAACTAAAGCAGCTATTATATTATCTACAGAATCTGTTTTTGGAACAATATTATCCATACTAATTTTAGGTGAGGTATTAACTTTTAGAATGGTTATAGGATGTATGATAATTTTTGCATCAATAATTATTTCAGAGACAAAATTATCCTTTCTTAAGAAAAATAAAGGTACTAGTTTAGAAGTTGTAGAAGTTACTAAGTCAGAAATAGAATAAGATTTTATATACAGAAAACCCTTCTTTGAGTTGTTTTTTTCAAAGAAGGGTTTTTATTTTTAAGTTATATTATAAATTTAAAGTTTCTTTTATTTTGTTACATAACATATCTAAATGTTCTGGATTATTTATTAAATCAACTTCATTTATATTTACATATAAAACTGGAGAGTAGTCGTATTCTTTTATCCAATTTTCATATCTGTTATGAAGATTTGACCAATATTCAGTATCAACGTCTTTTTCCATATCACGTGATCTTAATTTTATTCTATTTATTATTGTATCTATTGAACCATCAAGATATATCATTAAATCTGGTGTTCTAAGATGAGGGACCATATCATTGAATAAATCTCTATAAGTTATATAATCTCTCTTAGTCATTTTACCATTATCATATAAGTTTCTAGCAAATATTTCTACATCCTCATATATACTTCTATCTTGTATATTATTAAGTCCATTTGAATGTATTTCTTTTTGTTGTTTAAATCTTTGAGCTAAGAAATATAATTGTAAATGGAATCCCCATTTTGATTGGTCTTTATAGAAATCTTCTAAGTAAGGATTTCCATCAACTTTTTCATAGTGAGTTTCAAAACCTAATTTCTCGCCTACTAATCTTGTTAAAGTAGATTTTCCAGCACCTACATTCCCAGCTACGGTTATAAATAAATCTCTATTTGCAGATTTATTACTTTTATTAACTAAATTAAACATCTTGTTTCTCCTCCTAAAGATGATATTGCTTCTTCGACTTTATTTATTATGAATTCTCTGTCTCTCATATTATTTAAGAAGTCTAAATTAGAATTATCTATTTCTATTATTATAGGCTGTTTACCTGTAAAGTTATGTTTTATTGAAAGTGGATTGAAGTAGTATTTGTATTCATTACTAAGGTTTTCAATATAATTTCTATCCATCTGTCTTTCAAAACTTCTATCTCTTGTAGCAATTCTTTTCATTAAAGTATCTACATTAGAGTTTAGATATATTACTATATCAGGTTGTGGTAAATCATTTACAAATATATTATAAACTTGCTTATATCTATGGAATTGATTGTTATCAAGTGTTATACCTGCGAAAATAAGGTTTTTGATAATATGATAATCACTTACAACTCCTTGAGACTTACTAAGTATATTTTTTTGAACGTCTTCTAACTGTTTCACTCTATTGAATAAAAAAAATGCTTCTGTTTGTAAAGCATATTCCTTAATATCAGTATAAAATTTTGATAAAAATGGATTTTCTTCTACGATTTCACGAAGTAGTGTATAGCCAAAATGCTCATTTAATAAATTAGCTAAGGTAGTTTTACCTGCTCCTATAGGTCCTTCTATGGCAATAAAAATACCATTATTGTTCATATATAAATCACCCTCTAAAAATAATATCTTTAGTATTTTATCAAAAAAAAAAAAAATATTCTACTGTTGATTTTTATCTTGTTTTTTGCTTATATAGATAATTTAAAAGATTTTATTAGCATAATATTATTTTTATCAGTGGAAATAGCTAAATTTAAAGGTTTTTATACAAAATATATTGAGGAAATAAAAAATATGATATTATTTAATAAAGATGTAAAATATTACTTTATATAGTGTAAATTCAATAGGATAATATATTATTACAGAAATGAATAGAAAAGTAGTAAGTTATAAGGGGTGAAAATAAATGGGGATATATTTAGATAATGCTGCTACATCTTTTCCTAAACCCAATAAGGTTAGTGAAGCTGTATATGATTTTATGGTTAATAATGGAACTAGTTCTGGTAGAGGGTCTTATAAAAAAGCAATGGAGTCAGATTATATTGTATATGAAACGAGAAAACTAATTGGCGAACTATTTAATTTTAAAAATCCTAAAAATGTAATATTTACGTCAAATATTACAGAATCAATAAATATAGTTCTTAGAGGTATTTTGAAAGAAGGCGATCATGTAATAACAAGTAGTATTGAACATAATGCAGTATGGAGAACTTTGAAAACCTTAGAAAAAGAAATAAAGATAAATATAAGTATAGCTAAATGTGATAACTATGGCTTTGTAGATATAAATGACATAAAAGAACTAATAAGAGAAGACACATCACTTATTATATTTAATGCAGCATCAAATGTTATAGGAACTATTCAACCTATAAAGGAAATAGGAAAAATAGCAAGAGATAATAAAATTCCTTTTGTTGTAGATGGAGCTCAAAGTTGTGGAGCATATCCTATAGATATTAATGAGGACAATATAGATATACTTACATTTACAGGACACAAGAGCCTTTTAGGACCTATGGGAACAGGAGGAATTATAATTAATTGTGATTATGACATAAACCCTTTAAAAACTGGAGGAACAGGTGGAGACTCATCTTATGAATATCAAGTGGATTATTATCCCAATAAATTAGAAACGGGTACATTGAATGTAGGTGGTATATGTGGTCTTAGAGAAGGTGTTAAGTTTATAAAAAAAGAAGGTATAGAAAATATACATAATAAAGAAAAAGAACTAACTTCATATGCCTTAAAAAAACTAGAGGATGTAAAAGATATAATAATTTATGGTCCAAAGGACTGTGACAAGATAACTAGTGTAATATCATTTAACATTAAAAACAAAAAAGCTGAAGAAATTGCTCATATTTTAGATAGGAAATTTAATATTATGGTGAGAGCGGGTCTTCATTGTTCACCATTAGCACATAAGGTCATAGGAACTAACGAAATTGGCACCGTACGTATCGGAATAGGTTATTTTAATACTAAAGAAGATATAGATAAACTTATTTACGGATTAAACAATTTATAAAGGGGGGAGAGTAATGTATTTAGAAAGTATAGATTTAAGTTTTATACAACCTTGTACTACAAATTCAAATAGAATTAGAATAAAAGGTAGTTTTTCAAGAGATGTAGAAGAATTATTTCCTTACTTAAATACTTATCTAAAAACTGCTATATATAATAAAGAAGGAAAAACTTTGACTTTCAACTATAGTCAAAAAATAATTATAATGTATAAATATGAAGTTGCTATATCTAAATTATTAAATGAAACAGATGCGTTTGAAACATTAGATTATTTAAAAGAAATTATAAATGAATGTGATAGCAAAAGAAACGAAATAATACCGAACTATGATATGAGAAAGTTACCAAGCCCAATAGATATATATAAATACTTGCCTAAAATAAATTGTGGCAAGTGTGGAGTATCTACTTGCTTAGCTTTTGCAACTAAGTTAATAAATGGATCATTTAAACTAAGTAGATGTGTACATATGAATGAAGCAGGAAATGAGAAAAATAAAGAAGAAATAGAAACAATATTATTAATGTTAGGTTATGAGTTATAAAAATTATAATTTTATTATAGAAATTATTTGAATTAAATGGTAAAATCTTTAATGAAGGTGATTTTATGAAACATTTTATAAAAAAGAATCAAATAAATAAAATATAGAAATAATGTTTAAGTATAAAATCACAGGGTATCTATAATTATATAGAAAAATAAGTAATACATAAATTATTAGGAGGATATGAGAGATGAAAAAATTCGTATGTACAGTATGTGGATATATACATGAAGGAGAATCTTTAGAAGGTGTAGTATGTCCAGTATGTAATGTTGGAGCTGATAAATTCGAAGAAATGTCAGGAGAATTAAAATGGGCTGATGAGCATAGAATAGGTGTGGCTCAAGGAATAGATGAAGAAGTAATAGAAGGATTAAGAGCTAACTTCGTTGGAGAATGTACAGAAGTAGGAATGTATTTAGCTATGTCAAGACAAGCTGATAGAGAAGGATATCCAGAAGTTGCTGAAGCTTACAAAAGAATAGCTTTCGAAGAAGCAGAACATGCTGCTAAATTCGCTGAATTATTAGGAGAAGTTGTAGTTGCTGATACAAAAGCTAACTTAGAAGCAAGAGTAGAAGCTGAAT
>NZ_JAGHFM010000103.1 GCF_017888745.1 Terrisporobacter sp.
TCTTCTATAGATTTAACTTCTTTTTCTTCATTTATATATTTTGACGCTTCTTCATCAATATTATTAATATTTTTCTCTAAAATTAATAATGCTAATTCTTCTAAACCTTTTTCTTTAGCTATTGTGGCTCTTGTTCTTTTCTTTTGTTTGAAAGGAGCATAGATATCCTCAACTTCTTGTAGCGTTTTAGCATTTAATAAACTCTTTTCAATATCTTCTGTCAGTTTTCCTTGTTCATCTATTATTCTTTTTACATCTTCTCTTCTTGTTTCTAAATTTCTCAAATAAGTTAGTCTATCATTAAATTGTCTTAATAATACATCACTCATTTCTCCAGTCATTTCTTTTCTGTATCTTGCTATAAATGGTATTGTATTTCCTTCATCAATAAGTTTTATAGTATTATTTATTTGTTCATCTTTTAAGCTAAATTCTTGTTTTAATATTTCATTAATATTCAATTTATACCTTCTTTCTAAAATAAGGCTTAAGAATATAATTATTCTCAAGCCTTATTTTTTAATTATTTACTAATTTTATTCATTTTTAAATATTCATTTATAAATGGATCTATATTTCCATCTAATACACTATCTACATTTCCTATTTCACAGTTAGTTCTATGATCTTTTACTAATTTATAAGGCTGAAAAACGTAAGATCTTATTTGGCTACCCCAAGTAATTTGAGAGTACTTACCTTGTATATCTTCAATTCTTTCTTTTTGCTCTAATTCCTTTAAATGAATTAACTTTCCTTTTAACATCTTCATAGCTGTTTCTCTATTCATCAACTGAGATCTTTCATTCTGACATTGAACAATGACCCCTGTTGGTATATGAGTAATTCTAACTGCAGAATCTGTAGTATTAACATGTTGTCCACCAGCACCTGAAGCTCTATAAGTATCAATCTTCAAATCTGATTGGTTTATCTCAATATCAATATTATCATCTAATTCTGGTGTTATATCTACTGATACAAAAGAAGTATGCCTTTTTCCTGATGTATCATATGGAGATATCCTTACTATCCTATGAACACCCTTTTCACTTTTTAAATACCCATAAGCATTAACACCTTCAACAAGTAAAGTAACACTTTTTATACCTGCTTCCGTATCTGGTAAAAAATCTAAAGTCTTAATTTTATATCCTTTATTATTTGCCCATCTAGTGTACATTCTTAAAAGAATTTGTGCACAATCTTGAGCATCTAATCCACCAGTACCTGCATTTATTGATAATATAGCATTATTTTTATCATACTCTCCATCAAGAAGAGTTTTTATCTTCATATCATCTAATTGTTTTAAAAGACTTGATATCGATGCTTCTATTTCTTTTTCTATAGATGCATCATCTTCTTCAAGACCCATTTCTATTAGTATTTCTATCTCTTCAAGTCCATTTTTCAGACTTTCATATTCTTCAATAGTATCTTTTAAAGATTTATTCTTTTGTAATATTTTTTGAGCTCTTTCATTATCATTCCAGAACTCTTGTTTTGAAATTTCATTCTCTAATGACTCTATTTCTGTTTTTAACCCAGCTATGTCAAAGAGAAACACTCAAATCTTCTAAATTTACAGACATTGATTGAACCTGTTGTCTGTACTCTTGTTCATTAAGCATATGAATCCTCCAAACTATTTCCCACAACAATGTTTGAATTTTTTACCACTACCACAAGGACAAGATTCATTTCTACCTATAGTTTTTTCTTTAACCACAGGAGATTTATCTTCTTTATCACTTGGCGCTGATAATTTATCAACATCAACTACTTGTTTTCTTTCCTTTGGTTGTTGTTCAATAGTTATATTAAATAAATATTTTACTGTATCTTCTTGAATATGTTTAACCATATCATCAAACATATCAAATCCTTCCATTTTATAAGCTATAACTGGATCTTGCTGTCCTAAAGCACGAAGGCCTATACCTTGACGTAATTGATCCATAGCATCTATATGATCTATCCAATGATTATCAACACATTGAAGAAGTATAATTCTTTCTACTTCTCTCATTCTATCAGATCCAATTACTTCTTCTTTTTCTCTGTATAGATTATGAGCTATTTCGTATATTTTATCACTTAATTCTTGTGTTTTTAACTTATCTAAACCTTCAACTTCTAGGCTATCTTTAGGCATGAATAATGCATATAAGTATGATTTTAAGTTTTCTAATTCTATACCATTATCTCCAACATAAGCAGTAGCAGCAGAATTTATTATATCTTTAATCATTCCTTGTACTTGTTCATTTATATCTTCACCTTCTAGAACTCTTGCTCTTTCATCGTATATAACTTGTCTTTGTTTATTCATTACATCATCATATTGAAGCACGTGTTTTCTTATACCGAAGTTTCTTCCTTCAACCTTCTTCTGAGCATTCTCTATAGATTTAGTTAACATCTTATGTTCAACCGGCATATCTTCCTCTAAACCTATTTTTTCTACTATACCTTGTATTCTCTCACTACCAAATAGTCTCATAAGCTCATCATCTAATCCTATATAGAATCTTGAACTACCTGGGTCACCTTGACGTCCAGAACGCCCTCTTAACTGATTATCTATTCTTCTAGATTCATGTCTTTCTGTACCTATTATAGCTAAACCACCAGCTTGTTTAACTTCTTCTTGTTCCTTTTTAGCTTGTTCTTTATATTTTTCATATAAATCATCAAATAAATGCTTAGCTTTTGCTAATTCTTCATCTTGTTCTAGTTCAGCTTCTTCTATATGAGTATCTACTCTTTTAATTGCAGCTTCAGTAAATCCTTGTCTCTTTAATTCTTTTTTAGTTAAGAATAATGGATTTCCACCTAACATTATATCAGTACCACGACCGGCCATATTAGTTGCTATTGTAACAGCACCTAATCTACCAGCTTGGGCAACTATTTCTGCCTCTTTCTCATGATTTTTAGCATTTAACACTTCATGTTTTATACCTTTTCTTTTAAGTATCTGAGAAAGTATCTCTGATTTTTCTATAGAAACTGTACCAACTAGTACTGGTTGTTTATTTTTGTTTCTCTCGATTATATCTTCAGCTACTGCATTAAATTTACCTCTCTCGTTTTTATATACACTATCAGGTAAATCAATCCTTTGAACTGGTTTATTTGTAGGAACTACAACAACATCCATTTTATATATAGATTTAAACTCTTCTTCTTCTGTTTTAGCTGTACCAGTCATACCAGCAAGCTTTTTATACATTCTGAAGTAGTTTTGGAATGTTATAGTAGCAAGAGTTTTAGATTCTCTTTGTACATGTAATCCTTCTTTTGCCTCTATTGCTTGATGTAATCCATCTGAATATCTTCTACCAAACATTAAACGTCCAGTAAATTCATCAACTATAACTATTTCTCCATCCTTAGCTACGTAATCAACATCTTTTTTCATTATAGCATGTGCTTTTAATGCTTGATTTATATGATGATATAATTCAGTATGATCTATATCAGTTATATTATCTACATTAAAGTAAACTTCTGCCTTCTTAATACCTGACTCAGTTAATGAAGCAGATTTTTGTTTTTCATCTATTTCATAATCACCATCTGTAAAGTGTTCTTCTTTTTCTTGTTTAGTTTTTTGTTGCTCTGTTTTACTT
This sequence comes from Terrisporobacter sp., assembly GCF_017888745.1. GTDB lineage: Bacteria > Bacillota > Clostridia > Peptostreptococcales > Peptostreptococcaceae > Terrisporobacter. The sequence goes on from NZ_JAGHFM010000103.1 coordinate 3,639, forward strand.
GGAGCTTTTAATGTTAATACAAAAGTATTAGCATCTGTATATAAATGTGTTGATTTATCTCCAGGACCAGATATTATAAGTGGTGTTCTTGCTTCGTCTATTAATATAGAGTCAACCTCATCCACTATAGCATAGTTTAATCCCCTTTGAACTTTTTGCTCTTTGTGAATTACCATATTATCTTTTAAGTAATCAAATCCGTACTCATTATTTGTTCCATATGTAATATCACAGTTATATTGTGCTCTTCTAACTTCTGGTGTTTGTCCATGTACTATAACACCTACAGTTAATCCTAAGAATTCATAAAGTTTACCCATTTCTTCTTTATCACGTTTTGCTAGGTAATCATTTACTGTAACTACATGAACACCTTTACCTTCTAAAGCATTTAAGTAAACGGGTGCTGCCGCAACTAATGTTTTTCCTTCACCAGTTTTCATTTCCGCTATTCTACCTTGGTGAAGAACCATACCACCAATAAATTGGACATCATATTGTCTAAGTCCTAAAACTCTTTTAGATGCTTCTCTAACAACTGCAAAAGCCTCAGGTAATATATCATCTAAAGTTTCACCCTTAGTTAACCTTTCTTTAAATTCATTAGTCATATTTTTAAGTTCTTTATCTCTCATAGATTCGAACCTTGGTTCCATCGCATTAATTTTTTCGGCTAATTTAGTGAAATTTTTTAATTCTTTTTTGTCTGCCATATTAAATAAACTATCTAAAAAACCCATTCTATGCATCTCTCCTCATTGTATTATTATACTATTATACATTTTAACATAAAAAGTTAATATTTAATATTAAATATTAACTTTATTGTATATAATCATACTTCTTTCAATATAGTTTTAACTACTCTACAAAATTTATTTAATTTTCCTCTTCATTTGATGAGACTATATATTCGTAAGACTGATTATCACTTAATTTTTCAACACTTTTTAGTTTTCTATTAATTTGCCTTGTTCTTGTACCTACTAATTTATCAATTTCTGAGCTAGCTTGATTTAGTTTGTTTTGAGCTGCATTTAATACAGATTCAAACTTTGAAAACTCCGTCTTAACTGCACCTAGCACTTTCCAAACTTCACTAGAATGTTTTTCAATAGCTAAAGTTTTAAATCCCATTTGTAAACTATTTAAAAGCGCTATTAAAGTTGTCGGTCCTGTCACATTGATTTTATATTCTCTTTGTAAATCTTCAACTAACTGTTGTCTTTTTACTACTTCTGCATAAAGTCCTTCTGTAGGTAAAAATAAAATTCCAAAATCTGTTGTATTAGGTGGATCAATATACTTATCTCTAATATCTTTTGCAGATTTTTTTATAAACCTTTCTAATTCTTTGGATGCACTATCTATATTAGATTGATTGCCTTCTTCATAGGCATCTATTAACTTATTATAGATATCTAAAGGAAACTTAGCATCAAGTGGCAAATATATTGTTTCCTTATATTCATCTCGTCCAGGAAGCTTAATCGCAAATTCTACTGTTTCTCTAGAACCATTTTTAGTAATCACATTTTTTTCATATTGTTCAGTAGTTAAAAACTGTTCTAATATTCTTTCTAATTGTATTTCTCCTAAAACACCTCTAGTTTTTACATTTGAAAGAACTTTTTTTAAATCCCCTACTCCTGTGGCTAAATTTTGCATTTCTCCTAAACCTTTATAAACTTGTTCAAGTCTATCATTAACCATTTTAAAGGATTCCCCAAGTCTTTTTTCTAAAGTATTTTGAAGTTTCTCATCAACTGTCACTCTCATTTTTTCTAA
>NZ_JAGHFM010000104.1 GCF_017888745.1 Terrisporobacter sp.
AAGTAATACAAATTTGTATATAAAATAAATTTATGTTAATATATCTAAGTAGAAATCATAAGAAAAAGGTGATTAAATGACAAAGTTTAAATATGCTTTTGATGATAATAAAAGATATCATACATGGAATTATTATCTTAGAAATAATTTTGGGCAAAAAATATTTAAGGTATCTATAAATGCAGGTTTTACTTGCCCAAATATAGATGGTAAAGTTGCTTACGGAGGATGTACTTACTGTAGTAAAGAAGGTTCTGGAGATTTTGCCGGTAATCCTAAAGATGATTTAATAAAACAATTTACTAATATAAAAGAAATGATGCATAAAAAATGGCATAGCGCTAAGTATATAGGTTATTTCCAAGCATATACTAATACTTATGCACCACTAGAAATTTTAAAAGAAAAATATGAAACTATTTTAGCTCAAGAAGATGTAGTAGGTCTTTCTATATCTACAAGACCTGATTGTCTTGAGGATGATGTATTAGAGTATTTAGCTGAATTAAACGAAAGAACTAATTTATGGGTTGAATTAGGACTTCAAACAATTCATGATAAAACTGCTAAGATTATAAACAGAGGCCACAATTATAAAACTTTCTTAGAAGGTGTTGAAAAGCTAAAATCTAAAAATATAAAAACTGTAGTTCACATTATAAATGGACTTCCTGGTGAAGACTATAATATGATGATGGAAACAGCTAAGGCTGTTGCTGATTTAGATGTTCACGGAATAAAAATTCATTTACTTCATGTTATAAAAAATACACCTATGGCAAAAATGTTAGAAAAAAATATGATGGAGCTAATGACACAAGACGACTATGTTAATTTAGTTTGTGATCAATTGGAAATACTTCCACCAGAAATGATAATTCATAGACTTACTGGCGATGGTAAAAAAGAAGACTTAGTGGGTCCACTGTGGAGCTTAAAGAAATGGGAAGTATTAAATCAAATAGACGATACACTTAAAGCAAGAGATTCTTATCAAGGTATAAAATATAATAAATAGTTCCATATAAAAAGTCCTGATGATCTGTCAGGACTTTTTGTTATTTAAGAATATAAATTTTTACTATTTAAATATACGAATAACCCCTTTGTCATTTAAATTTTTTAGTAATGATAATGTAATTGGAAAACCAAAAAGCCCTACTATTCCGAAGAAATTTAATCCAATAAGCATACTGGCAAGAGTTACTACTGGATGTAATCCTACTTGATGTCCTACTAGTTTAGGTTCTACTATATTTCTTATTATTGTAACTATAATATACAAAATGGCAATTCCAATTCCTATAGTATAATTGCCATATATAAAAGATATTACTGCCCATGGAACCATTATACCTCCAGTTCCCAATATAGGTAAAATATCAAATATTGCAATTATAAGCGCTATAAGCATAGCATTATCTATTCTAAGAATGGATAAGCCAATCCATATTTCTGTAAATGTCATTGATAAAATTAATACATAGGATAATATACACTTTAATAATGTATTAGATATATATTTTTTACTTTCATCTATAGTATTTTTTATACTTTTAGGTATTTGTCTATCTATAAATGTAATTATATCCTCAAAGCTTATAGTAATAAAAAATGTCATTATTACTGCTATCAATGTATTTAAAAATATACCTGGTATTGAAGTTGCTACACCAGATATCCATTCAACTACACTGGTAGATATTCTACTTACAAAATCTCCTAAGGTTTTCATTATAGTATCAGAACTATCTTCTAAAGCAGAAATTAATCCTGGGTCTAGTGATAATGTAAACTTCTCTAAAGTATCAAATATATCCTGAATCATAGGCTGAAAAATAGATGTAAATAAATAAGGTAATCCTATAAATATATCTTTTATGAATAAAACTATTCTCGTCCCTACTAATATTAATACTAATCCACTTAATGCATAAAAAATTATAACACATATAATAGATACAAAACTTTTTCTTATATGAACTTTATCTGAAATAAATTTAACTGGATAATTTAAAATTACAGATATTAAAAATGCAATTATAAATGGTGTGAGTATAGGTCCTATAAACTTTATTAATAAAAATGTACATATAATAATTACACTCCAATAAGAAAAGTTTATTAAAAAATTTTTGCGCTTTTCCAATCTAAGTCCTGCTTCATCTTCCATAATATATATTCCTCCAATATTTTTTATAAAGAAGTGACTTTATTTTATTTCCTGTATCCAAAGTTGAAAATATTTTAAGTCTAACCTTAACTTCTATTTAATAATATTATTACATAAAAAGTCTAGTTAGCAATAATTTTAGCTTATATTATATTTTTTTAACATAAATATAACAATTATATTAAATATCCATATATCGATATAACTTTTGTAAAATTTATATTTTATATAGAAATTCTCTTCACTTATTTCGTAAAAAAACTTCAACCTTACCACTTTAGTCAACAATCTTGTTCAAAATTCACTTTTTTATAATTTTTCGTTCGTTGATATTTATTAATTTCATAGATTATATACTTTTATAATAAATAATATAATTTCTACCATTATAAAAGTATTCTAATTTTGCTTTGTGAAGCAAAGCTTAATATCATTTACTAGCAAATAAAGAAATCGTATCATTAAATATGATACGATTTCTTTACAATATATTAAATTACTCTATAATTATCAATATCCATCTTTATCAATCATATAAAATTGTTATTTTTCTAAAAATATGATTTAATAAAACTTTATTACAAACTTACTTATATTAAAGGTGACTCAATTTGAGTAGTGAAAAGAAATTCATGACAATGTTCATCTTCAACAGTCGTTGCTCCACAAACTAAATGAATATGTTTATCAGTACCAGGCACTGGAATTGCTAGGCTGGTTCTAGTATTTATTTCATGATGATGATCGAAAGAATCTACATTATCATGCTTAATGTTATGATAGTGATTACCATTTACAAAAATAGGTTCACCTGTAACACCTGCAGCTCGATGATTATGTCTCTCATCGCATTCTTCTGCTAACTTAACACTACTTGAATATTCATGCACATGTCTTGGATCATCTTCATAGCTACAACCATTATACCCACTATACTCATCATAGTTATTATATTCATTGTAGTCATCATATCCATAATTATTATTTCTTCTACACTTATTACTTTGACAGCTCATTTCGCATACCCTCTTTACAATTTATTAGGAAACTCTCTTAAAGAATTTTCTAATATAAATAATATGCATATGTGTCATATATGTTCATATTTTGTATAATTTAGTACAATATATTATGTTTAATTAATATATATTTTAATTTATAATATATCTTCTAAATTTTTATCGTAATCTTGAGATTTATTAAATGTTATAAATTTACCTATGAATCCTCCCACTATAGCTGGTATAATCCAGTTAAATCCTATACTATCAAATGGTAAATAATGAATAAAATCCATTTTTATGCCCATACTATCAGCAACTGTAAGTACGCTTACTATTAAAGCCATATATGTTGCACCTTTGAATATATTGTCATTATTTATCTTATCACCAAATAAAGTAAGTACTACTAAAACTATAGTTGAAGGATATATTATAGATAATATTGGTGCTGAGAAAGAAATAATTGTACTAACACCAAAGTTTGATACAACAGCACTAAATACACATACCATAATTACTACTGTTTCATATTTTATACGACCATTAGAAATTTTCGCAAAATATTGTGCAGTAGCAGATGTAAGCCCTATAGCTGTTGTTAAACATGCTAATCCTACTATTATTGCTAATATTACTTTTCCAGGTTGACCTAATAATTGTTCTGTAATGCTAACTGTTAATGCTGTTTGATTTATATCTCTTATATCTACTCCACTAAACTGTCCTGCAACAGTAAAACCTAAGAATGTAAGTCCACCATATATAACAAACAATGCTACAGCAGCAACCATTCCTGATTGTAATATTAACTTCATCTTTTGAGATTGTTCAGTATATCCTTTTTGACTCAAAGATAATATTGCTACAGCAGATAAAGCCAAAGCACCTAAATGATCCATAGTTTGATATCCTTGAGAAATACCTTCTGCAAATACACTATCTATCTTTGCTACTTGACTTAAATCCCCTAGTGGAGATACAACACCTTTTACTATTAAAAATACCAATGCAATCAATAATGCAGGTGTTAAATATTGACCTATAATATCGACTACTTTAGACGGTTTTATAGTAAGTACTAATGTTAATCCAAAGAATAATATTGAAAATACAATTGGATTAAAACCATTAAAAATAGGTTGTACTCCCATTTCAAATGTAGTTGCTCCAGTTCGCGGTATTGCTAAAAGTGGACCTAGACAAATCATAATAGCTGTTGCCAAAATCAAAGATAACCTTTTCCCACCTCTTACTATTACTCTATTTATGTCACCTTCACATTTTGCTGACGCTAATATAGCTAATAGTGCCAAACCAACATCCGCGATTATAAATCCAACAAATCCTACAGTCCAGCTAGTACCTGATAGTACTCCCAGATATGGTGGAAATATTAGATTTCCTGCTCCAAAAAGCATAGCAAATAATGCAAATCCTACTACTAAAACGTCCTTTTGTTTATTTTTCATATTAAGACCCCCTATAAACATTAAATTTCATGTTCAATTATAATTATATAGAAAAATCTCATTCTTATCCATAAATTTCCAAAAATTTTACTGAATATTATCAATTTTTTTGAATTTTACATTATTTTCTAAACTTTTAATATATTTTAAATCTAAATATTCTGAAATATTGAATATTTATTTCTCCTATATTTCCTAATATAATAAATAATATCATATTTGCATACTATCGTAGAAGTCAATCATCATCTCTTTTTTAATATCACTTGCTTCTTTTTTATATCCTAAAACTTTTAATATTTCTAGAGCAAATACCAATGCAGTAGCAGGACCTCTGCTAGTTATTATATTTTTATCAACTACTACTAGTTGATCTTCTATATAATTAACTTTAGATTTATCCTTAACAAAACCTGGATAAGATGTACATTTCTTATCATCAAGTATGCCAAAATATTCTAAAGTTTCTGGTGCCGCACAAATAGCAGCTATAATCTTTTCTTTATCATTAAAATCTAAAACTAATTCTTTTACCATATCTGATTTTAAATTATCTGCTCCTGGAAGACCTCCTGGCAATACTACAACATCATATTCATCTTTATTTATTTCACTTATATTAGAATCAGATTTAATAGTTATATTATGTGTTCCCTTTACATACTCTCCTTCTATTGAACAAAGCTCACATACTATATTACCTCTTCTTAAAACATCTACTACACTAAGTGCTTCTATTTCTTCAAACCCATCTGCTAATAGTACTAATACTTTTTTCATTTTTATGCCTCCTTATTATTTTAATTTATTGTTTTATTCTAATTTTTCATATAAATTTGGTATCTTTATCATATTGAAATATACTTTTAATATTGTTATCATTTAAATGGTGGTTATTATTTAAAGATAAACTCTAGATTAAATTTCATCTGTATAAATTTATCTATACTTAATTTTTAAGAGGTGAATTCATGTTAATAAATACACACTATATTATTTCAAAATCAATATTAGAAAATCTGGAATCTCATAAATCCTTTTTTATAAGCGAAAAAAATTTTATTTATGGTAATATAAAACCAGATATATCTTCTAAATATGTTGTACAAAAACATTATTTAGAAGAGTCTTTAGATATGATTTTAAAAAAAATAAAATATTTATGTCAGCTTACATTAGATTCACTAAAAAAATATTTTTCAATAAGCAAATTAAGTCAAGAACTTGGTGTAATATGTCATTTTTTATGTGACTTTTTCTGTACACCTCACAGTGAACGTTGGGAATTTAGTCATAGTATGAATAAACATGTTATTTATGAAAAAGAACTTAACTCATTTGCTAAAACTATGAATTTTTCAAAATATAACACAAACCATAAAATTCATAATGATATTGAAGAATTTTTTCATAACATATATTCAAAGTATAAATCTAATGAAATTAGTTATGAGAATGATTTAATATATTCATTTTTAGTTTGTAATATTATTATAAATCATGTTTTGGATTCAATATTAAGTAATACAGCTAAATTACATCTATTAAAAAATTGTATTTAATAAATAGGGCTAAATTATTCTGCCCTATTTATTTTTTTTATATATTCAATTCCTTCAGCCACACTTTTTACAGTATATTCCGCTTCATTTTTTACAATTTGACTACCTTTTTCCATTGCAAAACTATATTTTATATTTTTTAACATACAGATATCGTTAGGAGAGTCACCCATAGTAGCAATTTCATCTAAAGATACATTGTATATTTCACAAATTTTTTCTATACCATGTATTTTAGAAACATGATTAGGTAAAATATTTAGTGTATAAGGTCCAGATAAATAGATATCACAAATATGACCAAATTCAGATTTGTAATAATACTCTATTCTTTTTAATTCATCCATATCATCTGATATTATTCCTACATTTCCTACTAAGTTATCAAAAGAATCTCTTTTTATAAATTCGCCATCTAGAATATAGTCTTTATCATAGTGTTCAAAAATATCTTCTCCTCCACTTAATATTACATTTCCATTATATTTTAGATAAATATAAGCTTTATCAGAAGAAAATCTATTTAAAAGTTTTTTTACTAGTAAATCATCTAATGGTTCTTTAAAAATAAGATTTTTATTTCTATCATAAATAAATGAACCATTTTCACAAATATAATATCCATTTAAATTAAATTTATCATTTACCATTTTATAAGCATGCTTAAATACACGACCTGTAGCAATATGAAATTTTACACCTTCTTTTTCAATTTCGTTTATTGCTTTCATATCTTCATCACTTATTCCATTATTATACAATGTTCCATCCAAATCACAAAAAATATGCTTAATCATTTTTTATCTCCAATTTATTTAATATTATTTTTTAATAACTCTAATCTTAAGTCATTTATAATAGATTTGCATGCTCTATATCTTATCGTATATCTATTTCCAGAGAATATATATTTTTTGACTATAGTTTTTCCATTTATATATATACCAAAATATACAAGTCCTACTGGCTTTTCTTCACTACCTCCACCAGGACCTGCTATTCCCGTAGTAGATAAACCTATATTAGTATTATGTCTTCTGGCTACACCCTCTGCCATCTCTTTGGCGCATTCTTCACTTACTGCCCCTACTGTATTTAAAGTATTTTCACTTACACCTAAAGTTTTAATTTTTGCTTCATTAGCATAAGTTACGCAACCCTCCATAAATACAGATGATATACCTGGATAATTTATTAGACTTGAAGATACCATACCTCCTGTACATGATTCTGCTACTGATATAGTCAAATCATTATTTACTAATATTTTCGAAACTTCATCTTCTATTGTAGTTTCACCTATAGCATATAAATTTTCTTTAAATCTACATTTAATTTCAGCCTCTACAGGCTCAATTAACTTTTCAGCCTCTTCTTTAGATTTTGCCTTAGCAGTTAATCTGATTGTACATTCATAATCTTTTGCATATGTTGCAATAGTTGGATTGCTTTGCTTTTGAATTAAGTCAATTATTTCTTCTTCAATAGAAGACTCTCCCACACCAATAATTCGAAGTACTCTAGATTCTATTATGTAATCAGTTTTTTTAAGTAAATATGGTCTAACATAATTATCATACATAGGTTTCATTTCTCTAGGTGGACCAGGAAGTACAACAATCATCTTATTATCCTTTTCCATAATACATCCTGGAGCTGTTCCATAATCATTAGGTAATATTATTCCTTCTTTAGGAAAATAAGCTTGCTTTTTATTATTTTCTGTTGGCACTTTATCTTTTCTATAAAATAACTTTAAAATATCATTCCAACATTTTTCATCAAATTTTAAATCATAACCAAAAAACTTTGCACAAACTTCTTTTGTTATATCATCTTCTGTTGGCCCTAGTCCACCAGTACAAATAACTATATCACTTCTGTTTAAGCTTTCTTGTAAACATTCTAATAATCGTTTTTCATTATCTCCTACTGTCATTTGATAATATACATCTACACCTATTGAAGCAAGTTCATTTGCTAAGTAATGAGTGTTTGTATTCAAAATATCCCCTAATAGTATTTCAGTTCCTACTGTTATAATTTCAGCCCTCATTTTATCACCTTCTCTAAAATATTTTCTTTAATTTTATACTTCATAGCACAAATCTGGTAGTATTTTATTTGTAAAATTATACCTTTTTATATATTTAAAATTTATATCAAAGTTACCTAAATTTCAAGTATACAATCAAAGTATTAATATTTTTCATAAAAATTTAATAATTACTAGTTATCTTAACTTAATAATTAAAATTTAAATCTCAATTATTTTACCTGTAGATAGATAATTCATTTTTATTCCAAGTATTTCTCTTAAATCATTAAATGCTTTTATCCCTGTACAGTGGCATGTATAATAGTTTATATTTCTATCATTTAAATTTTTCCCTAAAGCTTTTATAAATTCTAAACTTTCTTCTTTTTTAGATATAGGATTATATAGATGAAGTCCACCAATTTGGGTATTAAACTTTCCTCTTATTAATTTTTCTCCTCTTTCTATTATATTTACTACTCCACAATGAGAGCATCCAGAGATTAATATATGTTTATTATTTTCTTTGATAATTAAATTTTGCTCATGTTTAAAGTCATCTTGTAGATACTCATCTCCTTCTTTCATTAAAAGAGATTTATTTGAATCTAGAATAAATTTATTTCCATTTACACCTGAAAATAATCTTAAATTATCATCTATTATATAATCATCTCCTGTCAAAATAATTCTATCATTATTTTTTAGTTCTTGATTTAACCCTATATAATGCTTCATAAAATTTAATAATTTGCTATAATGTGGTTGAAAAGCATTCTTATTTATATATATCTTAGCTTTTGAGTTTTCTTTTAAAAAACTTTCTAACCCTCCACCATGATCTCTGTGACCATGAGATATAACAACTATATCTACTTCTCCTATGTCTATATTTAAATTTTTAGCATTATCTATAAAAGTATCATCTGGTCCTAAATCAAATAAAATCTTATGCTCATTGGTTTGAATATGTAAACTCAGACCGTGTTTGGTTTTATAATCCCTTGAGATTGTAGTATTTTCTAATAATGTACTTATTATCATAAAATCCTCCCATAATTATTAATCAAATATAGTTTCAGAATCATCTTTTAAATATACCTCAAAGCACATTTTAATTTATTCTTAATTATTTCATCACTTTAAAATAAACTATCATTATCATATCATATTAATTGTGATTAAGTTTTTATTTCAATACTTTTCCTTTATTATATTTTTTCAAACCACATACTTTAAAAATTAAGCTTACTGTGGTACTTTCAGTTTTTTTTACTTAAACATATAATTATTACTATAAAAAATAAAATTTTTCTAAAATAAGCAAAATAGTTATTTAGAATAAAATTCATTTTTTTAGAAAACATAATAAAAAAATAGGAGTTGTTAATTATGAAGAAAAAAGTAGCCGTTTTAATGGGTGGAATATCTTCTGAAAGAGAAGTTTCATTAAATTCAGGAGAAGCTGTTTTTAATGCCCTTGATAGAGATAAATATGAAGTTCATAAAGTCGTTTTAGATAATAAAATGGATGTTATAAATAAAATGCCAGAAGGAATTGAATTTGCATTCTTAGTACTTCATGGTAAGTATGGTGAAGATGGTACTGTTCAAGCTATATTAGAATCAATGGGAATTCCTTATTCAGGATGTGGACCTTTAACTAGTGCAATGTGCATGGATAAAAATATTACTAAAAAAATGCTTAGAGATTCTGGTGTTCCAACAGCAGATTGGACTATAGCCAAATCAGTAGAAGATATTGATTACGATAAAATAGAAGAAATGGGTTATCCTGTTTTTATAAAGCCAAATAGTGGCGGTTCTTCTGTTGCTACTTTCAAAGTAGAACGTAAAGAAGATGTTGAAGCTGCTGTTAAAGCTGGATTAGAAGTTGATGAAATTGTTATGATAGAACAATATCTACCAGGAGATGAGTACACGTCTTTCATGTTAGATGGTGAAGTTTATCCTACTATAAAAATATCATCAACTACAGGATTCTTCGACTATGAAGCAAAATATTCAACTGGTTCAAATGCTGCTAAAGAAGAAATAGTTTATTTAGAAGAAGAGTTACAAGAACAAATAAATAAAGCTTCTAAAGCAGTTTGGGATATATTCTACTGTAGAGCTTATGTAAGAATAGACTTTATATTATCAGGTGGTAAATTCTATGTTCTTGAATTAAATACTCTGCCAGGGATGACAGTAACAAGCTTAATACCAAGAAGTGCAAATGCTAAAGGATTATCTTATAGTGAATTAGTAGATAAAATAATGGAAACTTCTTTAAAATAGGATATCTAGACTAAAGTAAGTTTATTTTATATAATTACTTTATATAAATAAAACTTTAGAGGTGATAATTTGTTATTTTCCGATTTAACAATTAATGATAAAGAACCAATTTACATTCAAATAAAGAGATACTTAGAGGATATGATTTCTAAAGGACTTCTACCTCATAACAGTAAGCTCCCTTCAACAAGGGAGCTTAGTCTGCTTCTTAATGTTAGTAGAAACTCAATCTTAGCTGCCTATGAAGAACTAAAACTAGATGGTATCGTATACTCTGTTTCTGGAAAAGGTACTTTTGTAAAATGTAATAATAATATAAACAATAGTAATTGGAAAGTTAACTGGAGAAACTTTGAAAATGACTATATAAAAACAACAAATGAAATGGATATCATAAAAAATGAGATAAAATGGAAGTCTGGTCAAATTTCCTTTAAAAGTATAGCTCCTGATGGTGAACTATTTGATATGGAAGAATTAAAAAAATCATTTTTAAACAGGTTTAACTTAGAAGGTCATAAGCTTTTAAATTATGGATATGCCCAAGGATACAAACCTTTAATTGATTACCTACATAATTATATGAATAAAAAAGGAGTAGATACTTCCAATAAAGATATACTTATGGTTAATGGATTTACAGAAGGATTAAACTTAATAATTTCTACTCTTACAACTAAAGGTGATTATATATTATGTGAAAATCCAACTCATAATACATCTATTAAAGTGATGAAATCTCATGGTTTAAATCTTATACCTGTTTCTATAAACGAAAATGGATTAGATTTCGAAGATTTGTCTGAAAAATTAGAAAAATATAAAGATAAGATTAAATTTTCTTATATTACTCCTTCTTATCATAATCCAACAGGAATGGTTATGTCTCCAGAAAACAGATATAAATTTTATAATCTAATGAAAAAATACAATATACCTATAATTGAAGATGGATTTAATGAAGAACTTTTATACTCTTCTTCTCATATCTTCCCTATTTGCTCCCTAGATAACAAAAGTAATGGTGTTATATATATAGGAAGTTTTTCAAAAATACTTTTCCCTGGTCTTAGAATAGGTTGGTTACTTGCTGACAAAAGTCTTATTAATTCACTTGAAAGTGTTAAAAGAGCTACTACTATTCATGTATCTTTCTTAGATCAAGGTATTTTATATGATTATCTTCAAAATAGTGCCTTTGAAAAATATATAAAAAAAACTAGAAAGTACTATGGAGATAAATTTAACTTTGCTCTCAAATGCGTAAAAAAATATATAAAAGCTGAACATGTACTTGGAGATGGTGGTCTTCACTTGTTTTTAATTTTAAAAAATATAAATTCTCGTAAATTATTAGAAGAATGTTATAAAAAAGATGTTATTTTTATGCCAGGTGATTTATTTTATGTAGATGATAAAGGTGAAAATACACTTAGATTAGGCTTTTCAAGACTTTCTAATGAAGATATTGAAAAAGGTATAAAAATAATAGGACAAACTATAGATGAATTAAATTCTTAATCATAATTTATTTTTTTCTTTTTTACTTAAAGTGTTTTACTAGTTTTACCTTATATGTTATAATAACTTTAAACAAAATACCTTATCTTTCAAAGCCAAAACATAAATTAATTTAATAGAATAAGGTAAAAATATAAATATACTATATTTAATATTCTAGAAGACAATAAATAGGGAGGAATCTTTTATGGAGAATATAAATTTAAATCGACAAGAACTTGAGAATATATATGGTAAAATAAGTCCGTTTGAATTCAAAAACAAACTTATAGAATTAGCCACTACATCAAATCAAAAAAGTACACGTACTTTATTAGATGCTGGTCGTGGAAATCCAAACTGGCTTGCTGCTACACCAAGAGAAGCATTCTTTACTTTTGGACATTTTGCCATAACAGAAAGTAGATTTTCTTGGGATGATGGGGATTTAACTGGATTACCTAAAAAAACAGGGATATATGAGCGTTTTTGTGCTTATGTAGAAAATAATTCTACTATGCCAGGTATAAATACTTTAAAAAATATAATTGACTATGGAATAAATGAATTAAAATTTATTCCAGATGATTTTTTACATGAATTAACTGATGCAATTATTGGGGACAACTATCCATTCCCCGATAGAATGCTTATACATATAGAGAAAATAGTAAAAGAATATTTAAAAAGAGAAATGAGATATGATACCCAAAAAGGTGGGGACTTTAATGTGTTCGCTGTTGAAGGTGCAACAGCTGCCATGTGCTATATTTTTGATTCATTAATAGCAAATAATCTTCTTTTAAAAGGTGATAAAATAGCTATAATGACACCTGTATTTACTCCATACTTAGAAATACCTCATCTTCCAAGATATGAATTTGAAGTTGAATATATAAATTCTAATTCAGTAGATGAAAAAGGAGAACATACTTGGCAATGTAGTGATGAAGAGTTAAAAAAATTAGCAAACCCAGATATAAAAGCACTATTTGTTGTTAATCCAAGTAATCCGCCATCTGTTGCTATATCTGAAGGATGTGTATCAAAATTAGTAGATATAGTAAATAATCATAATCCTAATCTAATGATAATATCAGATGATGTTTATGGGACGTTTATACATGGATTCGAATCTCTAATGGCAAAACTACCTTATAACACAATTGGAACTTACTCTTATTCTAAATATTTTGGTGTTACAGGATGGAGACTTGGGACAATAGCTTTACATGAAGAAAATGTATTTGATAAATTAATAAAAGAATTGCCATATTCTATAAGAAAGAGAACCAACAGAAGATATGCTGACATGAATCCTATTCCAGAAGATGTATCTTTTATAGATAGAATAGTTGCTGATAGTAGACAAGTAGCCTTAAATCATACTGCCGGCCTTTCTACTCCACAACAGGTTCAAATGGCATTCTTCTCTGCATTTACGCTTATAGATAAGGAAGACAATTATAAAAATAAGACTATAGATATATGTCACAAACGCAAGAAATTATTATTTGATAGCCTAGAAATTGAAATGATAGATAATCCTAACGATGCTTGCTATTATACTCAATTTGATTTATTAGAATGGGCGAGAAAAAATCATGGTGATGAATTTGCTAATTATCTAAGTGAAAATTATAAGCCAGTCGATATATTATTCGACTTAGCTGAACAATCTTCAATTGTTTTACTTGGAGGTGGAGGTTTTGCTGGACCAGAATGGTCTATAAGAATATCTTTAGCAAACCTTTATGATGAAGCTTATAGTACAATAGGTATTGCATTGAAAAAAATACTTGATGACTATGTTACTAAATGGCAAAAATCTTTTAGTTAATAAATAAAAAGGATGGATTTAAGTTTCCATCCTTTTTATATTATGAGAAACAGTGCATACTCTCATTCAGTATACTATATTATTACAAATCTAAAACTTCTTATCTTAATTTTATAAAACCTTCTTTTACTAAAATATCTAATGACTCTTTTAATTCTTCTAAATCCGTAATTTCTAAAGATACTGTTATATTTTCATTTATATTTTTTAAAGTATTTAGTATTTTTATAATATTCATATTTCCTTTGTATATTGCCATATGGCTGTCTTTATCACCATAATTATTATGTAAATGAATATGATTTATTTTGTAAGATAAGTTTTTAATCCACTCAAATACATCTATTTTTGAATAAGCATTTATATGTCCTATATCTATACAAATAGAGAAATTATCTTTATTAACTTTACTCATTAAATCCTCTATAAGTTCGTAATCTTCATCAAGTACATTTTCTACTACAATAGATATATCATCTTTATCTTTTGTAAACTCCATCCAATATTCGTAAACATTTCGCTTCCACTCTATATATGTATAAGTTCTCGGCGTATAACCATTATGATAAAGGATTTTTTTTGCTTTTAAGTTCTGTGCCACCTCATAGGCTTGATTCATTCTTAAAGCTGTGACTCTTTTTATTTCATGATCACGAGCTCCTGGACACAAATCTGCATAAGGTCCATGTATAATTAAATCTACAGCTCCATATAAATCTGAAAGTTCTCTTTTATAAGTCTTAACCATTTCATCCCTATTATCTAAATAGTATGGATGAGCAAATTGTACAACTTCCAATCCTACATCATATTTTTTCAGTACTGGTATAATTTTTTCTGTTTCCACCAGTTGAGACACATAAAATCTTATACTCACCATCTCCCCTATAAATTTTAATTTATACTTTATAAAATTAATTAGTCTAACTACTTATTATGAGTTATAATAAGTTTATATTTTAACTAAATAATTA
>NZ_JAGHFM010000105.1 GCF_017888745.1 Terrisporobacter sp.
ATTAAAAGGCATGCTAAGGATAATTATGACCAATATTTTAAACAAAATAGAAGACCTATAATTAATTTATTACAGGTCTCTCTATGCTCTTAAAATTTAAATGTTAAGAAAAGCTTGTGCTATCAATGGATTATAAATTATCTAAATTGTGGATAATTTATAATTTTAAATATTATTCAAATATTATATTGACTTCATAGGTGTACTATGTTTATAATACACTTATAAAGTTAGTGTACTATACATATAATACACTAATGCAATTAAAGTTTGAAAGAAGGAGATAATATTGAAATTTATAGTAAATGATAGAGAACCTGTATATATTCAAATCATTAGAAATATAAAACAAAAAGTAGTAACTGGTGAGCTGAAAGCGGGCGAAATGCTTCCTTCTAGAAGGGAAATGGCAGTAAAAATAAATGTTAATCCAAACACAGTGCAAAAAGCATATAAGGAGATGGAAGAAATGGGACTTATTAATACGGTGAAAAATAATCAAAGTACTATTACAGAAGATGAAGATTTTATAAAAAAAATTAGGCAAGATTTAATAAATGAAGCTACAGAAATTTTTATTGAGCAAATGAAGGCTATAAATGTGCCTAAGGATGAAATCGAAAATATAATAAATGAAAAATATGATATGTAATAATTTAAACTAGTTAAAAAAATTAACTAGGAATTATAAGTAAAAATATAATAATTAAAAAATAAACATAGGGGGCAAAACTAAATATGATAGAAGTGAAAAATGTTAAGAAGAAATATGGAAAAGTTAAGGCCTTAGACGATGTTTCTTTTAATATAGAAGAGGGAAAAATTACAGCTATTTTAGGTGTTAATGGTGTTGGAAAATCTACAATACTTAAGTCTATTGCAGGCCTTGTAAAAGCAGATAAAGGTGAAATTCTTATTGATGGAGAGAAAATTAATCAAAAAATTTATAATAAACTGGCATTTGTACCAGATATAGATATACATTTTCCACATTTAAATATTAAAGAGACGTTTGAGTTTATGAAGCTTTTTTATACAAATTGGGATGAAAAAAGAGCTTATGAAATGCTTAAGGTATTTTCTTTAAGTGATAATCAGATGATAAGTGATTTATCAAAGGGTAATAAGGCTAGAGTAAAAATCATAATTGGATTTGCTCAAAGAGCCAAGTATACACTTTTAGACGAGCCTTTTTCTGGGATAGATATATTTACTAGAGAAGAGTTTATAAAAGCAATTTTAGAATTTATTGAAGAAGATGAAAGTATTGTTATTACTACTCATGAAGTGGACGAGATAGAACAAATTGTAGATGATGTAATAATAATTAGTAATGGAAAAGTAGCACAAAAGTTCAATGCAGAGGAAGTTAGGGAAAATGAGGGAATGTCTATAGTGGATAAGATGAGGGAGGTATATAAAGGTGAATAAGATATTAGCTTTATTTGAGATTGAATTTAAAAAAATACAAAAAATATATTTTGCTATACTTAGTATGCTATTTTTAAGTAACATAGCAGTATTTTCTTTTATGCTATATGCAATTGTAAAAAATATAGAAGAAGAAATGAAGGTTGTTGGTGGACTAGATTTATTAAAAGAACGTAAGGGACTTGAGTTATTTTTACAATCAGATAACATTGAACTAATATATAAGCTATCATTTTTATTTATGGTGGGAGCACTTTTATGGTGTTTATATTATGGGTTTGCCATTTGGTATAAAGATTTTTCTAATAAAAGTAAGCCAATATATACTTTATTTATGTTACCAGAGAATAGATTTATCATATATATATCAAAATTAATAACTATGATTACTTTGATTTATGGAGTAATATTTGTTCAATTTTTATGCTGGATAATAGATAGTTTAGTAGTAAAGTTTTTATCTGGAATATCTGTTGAACATATCATAAGTATTATTAACCGTTCAAGTTTATATCCACCTAGAAACTTAATACCAGTAATGGCTAGAGTTGAGTTTATTATGTTTTATGTGTTAGGTCCTATACTTGCCATGGTAGTTTTATTTACAGGGATTATGATACATAAATCAAGTAAAAAAATAGGTGGAATACGAGGAGTTATTTATATAGTATCAATAATACTATTGTATTTCTACCTAACAATTGCTAAGAACACTTATATAGATGAATTATTTAAAACCCATTTAATGTTTTACATAGTAGTATTTGTAGCATCTATATTTATTTCTTATAATTTATTAAATAAAAAAATATACGATTAAGGGGGGAGAAATACATGAATAAAAATTTAGGAAAGATATTTTTTAGCATAGTTTTTGTAGGGATTATATTTATTGGTATTTCTCTATTTAATTTGGATAAAAATAATGTACAGCTAGAGGATATACATGGAAATAGAAATGCACTTGGAGATATGAATATTTTATTACAAAGTAAAAAAGGATTTTATGAAACTGATGAAATAAAAATAAATAAAGAGAATATATCAATAAAAAGAATGGCAAAGGAGGGACTTGATAGTTTTAATTTGACAAAGAGAAATATAGATAGTAGAGAAATATTAGAGACGTTGAATACTCCTTTTACAGATAATAGTCGATTTATATTAGAGGCTGAAGAAAAAATAGTTTCAGTTGAATTATCAAATGACTACATATTTGAAGAAGATAGCTATGAATTAATTGCTAGTATAAAAGTTAAAAATAAAAAAAGTGATAAGGTGGAATCTTATGTAATACCTATGGATGAATCTTATGATGAAGATAATGGGATGCTTTCATCAGTTCCTATATTGAAAGATAAAGATAATATTTATATAGTTATTCTTTATAGTAGTTATGAAGACATAGAAGATGATAGTAAAATTAGTGAAAATCAGTATGAAAGAACTTTATTAAATTTGTACAAAGTTAATTTATCTAGTAAAAAATGTAAACATATTTTAAGTAAGGAATATGATGGAAAAGATATTCATCTAATTGAAAGAAATGAAAGTGTGGCTTTTAGTAATAAGAATAAATCATATTTCTTTATAAATAAAAAAAATAATTCTAGAGAGGATTATAAGTCATCATTATTAGAATTTGATGTTATTAGCAAAGAAATAAATATTATTGATTTAGGAACTAATGATGATGAAATATCAAGATATTATGTAGATGATAACAGAGCATTAATAATATCTAATTATGGAAGCGAGGAAGGAAGTAATGAACAAGATTTAGAATCTGGTCAAGTAAGATCCATATTGGTTAATCTAGAAGATAAAAAAGTAGAATATATAAATCATATAAACTTGAATATAAATGGTGAAGGACAGTCTATTTTACAAGTAAGAATAAATAATGGAAAAATATATGTAGTTACTGATGAATATGAGCCGGAAGATATAAAAGGTAAGAATTTTTATTGCATTTACGTGTTTAATGAAAAAGATAATAAGTTACTATATAAAGGTAAGATAAATCAAAGGACAAGCTATAGAGTTAATGCAGGCATTGTAACAGAAGATGAATTATAGATATTATAATCTTAGCAACTTAAAAATATAAATTTTAGATTATATAAATTATTTATAACTTATTAAGCAATTGATATTAAATTTTAAAATCAATTGCCTTTTTATTGCAAGGAAATTATATGTTATTTGTTTTATAGATAATATATAATTTTCAACTGTATTTAACAAGTATCATAGCTGTAGGAATTGTATTTAGATTATTACTAAATAGAGACTATGAATTTGTGAATTATATAATTTCAAGTGGAAATGTTAAAGCAAAACTAGAAGAGTCTAAAATAACTTTAATGTATATTTGGGAATAAAAAGAGTTTAAAAATATAGTATTAAATAGCATATAAATTCAAATAATACTAGGAGAGATATTATCAAAAAGGAGATTTATATAATGGCTAATTATAGTGGAACCGTAAAATGGTTTGATATTGAAAAAGGATATGGATTTATAAGTAGTGAGGAAGGAAATGATGTATTTGTTCATTTTTCTAATATAAAAGAAGATGGACCTAGAAAAGATTTGCATGAAGGACAAAGTGTTACTTTTGACATGGTCCAAGCTGATAGAGGGCCTTCTGCTATTAATGTAAGAAAAGTTTAGCCTTGATTACTATATTTTTAAATTAAGATTTAAAAAATTTATTTAATATATTAAATGGTGTATTAAAAATGTATTGACACCCAAAAGTTAGACTTTATACTGGAATGAAAATTCATTCCAGTATTTTTATATTTTAAGGAAATTATATGTTCTATAGACAATATACAATTATTAACTTTTAAAAAAATTAATAATTAAATTGACAAATCAATTGAGAACAACTATCATGTAGATATAGTAATAATAATTATCAAAATCAATAATATAAATAAAGAGGTGTTCAAATGAAATTACCAGAAGGTAAAAAGGGGACTATATATACGATTAAATCAATAAAAGGAAATGAAGAGATAAATAAATTTTTATTCACACTAGGATGTTTCGAAGGTGAAAACATAAGTATAGTAAAAAAATTATATTCAAACCTGATAATCAATATAAAAGGTGGAAGATATGGGATAGACAATGATTTGGCAGAGGTTATAGAAATAATTTAAAGGTAATAGGGAGATGATGAAATGAAAATAGCTTTAACAGGTAATCCAAATAGTGGTAAAACAACACTATATAATGCTCTTACAGGAAAGCAAGAGTATGTTGGTAACTGGGCAGGGGTAACAGTTAGCAAAAAAGAATCAAAATTAAAAAGTAGTTTAGGTGATAATATAGATATAATAGATTTACCAGGTGCATACTCAATAAGACCGTATACGAGTGAAGAAAGTATAACAACAGACTTTATAAAAAATGAAAATCCTGATGTTATAATAAACGTGGTAGATTCTACAAACTTAAATAGAAGTTTATTTTTTACAACACAATTATTAGAGATGGGTATACCAGTAGTTGTTGCATTAAATAAAGTTGATATATCAAAGTCTATAACAAAGATAGATATAGCTAAATTAGAAAAAGAATTAAGTTGTAAAGTTGTTGAGATATCTGCTGCAAAGAGTGAAGGATTACAAAAACTAATAAGTCAATCAATGGAATCATCTAAATTAAAAACACAGAAGAATTTATTTGAAGATTTATCAAAAATAGATGATGAGAAAGAGCAAGATAGAAAAAGATTTACAATAGTTAATAATATAATAAGTAAAGTTGAAAATAGAATAATAAGAGTACATGAAGAAACATTAGAAGATAAAGTAGATAACTTTGTAACTAATCCTATAATAGGAACTGGTCTTTTTGTGTTGATAATGAGTTTTATATTTGACTTATCTATAAATAAATTAGGACCATTAGTGGCAGATACTTTAGTAGGATATATAGAAACTTTCCAAGGTAGTGTTTCAGAGTGGTTAGCTAGTATGGGAACTAGTGACTTTTTAAATGCATTATTAACAGATGGTATAATAGGTGGAGTTGGAGCAGTAGTTGGATTTGTTCCATTAGTTATGGTATTAATGTTCTTATTATCATTAGTAGAAGATAGTGGATTTATGGCTCGTATAGCATTAATATTTGATCCGTTATTTAGAAAAGTTGGACTATCAGGAAAATCTATAATACCTATGATAGTAGGATATGGATGTTCTATACCAGGAATTATGTCTACAAGAACTATAAAAGATGAAAAACAACGTCGTTTAACAGCTTTACTTACACCATTTGTTCCTTGTGGTGCTAAAATACCAATAATAGCATTATTTACAGCAGCATTTTTCCCAAATAATCCATACTTATTCCCTCTTACTTATATTATAGCTTTCACAGTTATAATAAGTGTGGGACTATTATTAAAGAAAGCAACAGGAGCGGACAATATAAAAAATTACTTTATAATAGAATTACCACAGTATGGTATGCCAAGTATCAAAAAAGCATTCTTTAAAATGTTAGAAACTGCTAAAGATTTTATGATGAGAGCTGGTACTATCATAATAGTTTGTAATACGTTAGTATTTATAATGTCATCATTTGATTTTAGTCTACAATTAGTAGGAGATGCAGTTAATACTTCAATATTAGCGAGAATAGCAACACCATTTGCATTTTTACTAATACCAGTAGGAATAGGTGTATGGCAACTTGCAGCAGCAGCAATTACAGGATTTATAGCTAAAGAAGAAGTTGTTGGAACATTGGCAGTAGTTTACTCTATGGGAGCTGCTATAAATGCAGATTTTGAATTAGTAAATGCTAATATAGTTCAAGATACAATGGGAATAACTCCAATAGCAGCATTTGCATTTATGATGTTCAATCTGTTTACTCCTCCATGCTTTGCAGCAATAGGGGCTATGAGAGCAGAAATGGGATCTGGTAAATGGCTAAGAAATTCTGTGTTACTTCAATTCAGTGTTGGATATATAGTAGCTATGGTATTTAACCAAGTAGGTACAATAGTAGCATATGGAAAGATTGCAGCAGGTTTTATTCCAGCAGTTATAATATTAATAGTGGCAATATCATTTGTAATATATAAGATAAAGTCTAATAAAATTAGTGATGAAAAAGTAGCAGCAAAGGTACAAGTACAATAATTTATTAAGGGAGACTTATTATGATAGGAAATTTAATAGTAATTATTGTGGTAGCCTTAGTTTTATTCTTGGCTATAAGACCTATAATCAAGTTTCATAAGGAAAAAGAAGAGGGGCAAGATTATGGATGCTACAAATGCTCAAGTGCTTCTAAGTGCAAGGGCAAGTGTAATAAATAATATATAGGTGCATATTTTAAACTACCTATTTTAGAGGGTGTGACATTTTTGTCACACCCTCTTTTACTTACTTACAAGGACATTATATTGACTTCAAACCTGAGGAAAATTCCTAGGCTGAAGTATTATCAATACATTTGAGAAGTTGTAAAAAAGTAAATTTTGAGCAACGGGCAAAGCCGTTGGCGACATGAAGTGGAGCGCCCACGCAGTGGCTTAAACGAAGTGAATTTTTTCTATTATATAAAATTACAAGACATACTACGTTTTTATTAACATATATTTAGTAATAGACTTGTCATAATTTAAAAAGGAGGAAAATATATGGGGGATAAGGTGAGTGTGTTAAATGTAATGAAATTTGCTGGAGCATACATAGCTTTTCTTATTGGCTCTGGATTTGCCACGGGACAGGAAATCATGCAGTTTTTTAGTTCCAATGGATTACCTAGCATAATATCTGTTGGTATAAGTTTAGTTTTGCTTATATACTTTGGATCAACTATTATGTCATGTGGATTTGAATATGGTGGGCTTAGGGAATACAAACCATATAAATACTTCTGCGGTAATATAATAGGAGTATTTTATGAGTATGTAGTTCCAGTTTTATTATTTATCAGTGTTATTGTAATGATTTCTGGGTCTGGAGCTACTTTCAGAGAATATTATGAATTGGATTATTACATAGGATGTGCATTTATGGCTGTATTAGTGTTAATTGCATTTCTTTGTGGTCTTGATAAACTTATAGATATTGTGGGAATTATTGGGCCGGTTATAGTTGTATTTTCATTGATTGTAGGTTTTGATATATTATTTAGAAACATAGATGGATTAAAAAATATTTCTGAAACTGTAAATAATATTAAGATGACAAAAGCAGGAGGTAATTTTATCTCAAGTGGAATCATATATGCTGGACTTAATTTAGTTGGAGGGTTGTTTTTTTTCACATCTTTAGGGCATAGTGCAAATAGTAAGAAAGAAGCCAAATATGGAGCTATACTAGGGAGTATTGTTTTAATGTCTGTTGTTTTAGTTATTGATTTGGCTTTATTATCTAGAATAGGTGAGATTTATAATGTATCTATTCCAACCCTACATTTTGCAAAATCCATATCTGATAGATTTGGTAATATTTTTTCAATTATTTTGCTATGTGGTATTTTTTCCACAGCAGCACCAAACTTTTGGACAGTATGTGATAAAATTTCAAGAAGAATAAATTATAACTCTAAAATAGTTGCTGTTGTAGTTGCTGTTGTGGCATTCTTTTGTGGTTTATTTCCCTTTGAAAAATTAGTAGGAAATATATATCCGCTTGAAGGTGTACTGGGAGTACTTTTATTTGTTTGTATATTCTTCAAGCAAATAAGTAAAAGGATTATATAATATTAAAATTTATTTATTAAGTTTAATTCACAATATTATGGAAAAATAGTGATATAATAAATAAAATTAATATAACAAATTAATAATAAGGGAGACAATAAGATGAAGAAAAAAACTATTATATTTGATTGTGACACAGGAACAGACGATGCAATAGCAATAATAAGTGCCCTTTACTCACAAGAATTAGACATAAAAGCATTTACAACAGTTTCGGGAAATGTGCATTTGAATCATACTTCACAAAATACATTAAACTTAGTAGATTATCTAGGATTTGATATAAAAGTTGCAAAAGGAGCAGATAGACCTTTAAAAAGAAAATTAGAAATAACTCAGTGTCATGGAGAAAATGGTTTAGGAAGTATTGAATTACCTAAGTCTAAGAAAGATTTCTATGAAAAAGATGCTGTAGAGACAATATATGAAGAAGCAGTAAAGCTAAATGGTGAGTTAGAAATAGTTGCAGTAGCGCCTCTTACTAACATTGCAAATGCAATACTAAAATATCCTGAGCTTAAAACATTAATAAAACATATAACTGTTATGGGAGGGGCAATTCAAGGTGGAAATATGAGTCCTGTTGCTGAGTTTAATATATTTGTAGATCCAGAATCAGCAAGGATTGTATTTGAATCAGGTATACCTCTAAAAATGGTAGGGTTAGATGTTACAGAAAAAACTGTAATAGAAAAAGAAGAAATACATAAATATGAAAACTTAAAGTCAAAAGCAGGAAAATTAGTTTTTGATATTTTAAAATATATGGTTGAAAGAAATGAAGATGGAAGTTTTGAAGGAGCAGTAATGCACGATGGTCTAGCTTTAAGCACATGTGTTCATCCAGAATTTATAAAAACACAAGAATGTTATGCAAATGTGGAAACAAAAGGAGAATTCACATATGGACATACTTTTTGTGATATAGAAAATAGAAGTAGTAAAGATAAAAATTGTAATGTGGCCGTAGAAGTAGATGCTAAGGCATATAAAAAATGGTTGTTCGATACTATATGCAAGGCTGAAAATTAGAATTTAAAATATGGATTTGACATGAAATCTCAATACATGAACAAGGAAACCAATTCCCTATACTTCATATGAAATTAAAATAATAATACAGTTAAAAATTAAGAAAACACACTGCTTAGTAATGCAATGTGTTTTTTTAACGAACAAAATTAATGCAGTCACAACTTTAAAGGAAGATTATTTAAATGTTTATCCACTAAGATAGATAATAATATAGTTTTTTCTTATGCAAAGATTAAATTTAAGAAGATTTATACCATCTGAACTAAGATAATTGGAAAAATAGAATGTAGAAACTTTATATATATTATAAAATAGACACAATGATTAAAATATTGTGATAAAATATATATTAGGGGAATATTAAAATAGATTATTTTAATCTAGTAAGAGGGGAGTAGTATATGTGTTATCTATATATAATAAAATTAGTGATTATATAATAGTGTCAAATTATGATGGGGAAATAATTTTTTGTAATGAAAGTTTTTTAAATCGAATGAATTGTAATAAAGAAGAAATATTAAAATCACATATATCAAAATTAATAAAAGATGGAGATAGTATTAGTGATTTGATAAAAGAATCTGCAGACATAAATAAAACCCTAGATTTTTATTCAAATTCAAATGAAGTAGTTAAAATCAATTCACACATAACTATAGAAAATTTCAACCAAAGAAAACATATTTTTATTATAGGTAAAGAAGTTCAGACCCAATTATATGACGTGGAGTTATTAGAATATTCAGATAATATGGATGCTTTAAATGATGATCTATATGTAAATAAGCCTTTTACTAATATATTGAATAAAAAAATAGAAGAGAGTCAAGCTAAAAATATTAATTTAAGAAAAACTATATCAGAAGAGTTACTTAAAAACTATAACAGAACATCAATAGATAGTAAATTTAATAGTAGTGGTAGCTATGATGCGGACTTAAATAAAATGTTAAGTAGTATTGGAAAACAAATACTGGATTACACACAAGCGGATGGCCTTGCTATATTACTCTATGATAAAGACAAAGAAGGTTTAATACCTTTTATAAAACTAAAAAACTCTAATATTCATCTTAAAAATATAAACTTCATACCTATGGAAATAAATAAAATAAATTCATATAAGTATAGAGATTATTTTAATACAGTATCTTTAAAGGATGGAATTAGTAATTTATCAGAAATAACTATTGATTCTATGGATGAAATAAATTATATCGATAGCTATGTAATAGAATTATATGATGAGTTTATTGGATTTATAGGTTTAAGTTATAGCAATGGTAATTCTTCTAAATCTAAATTTGATGAATATATGAAATACATATGTAATAAAATAGCAATGATAATTAAAAATAATAGGCTTTCAAAGG
>NZ_JAGHFM010000012.1 GCF_017888745.1 Terrisporobacter sp.
ATAAAAATTGACAAAATCCTTATAATCTAAATATCTTAACATTTTATTTATATTTTTATATTAAATTGTAGATATAATTTGTTATGGTTAGGACTATAATAGTTAATTTAAACTGAATAAGAAATAATAAACAACTATATTAAAACTATTAGTTGTCTTGTGATAATAAATATGGAGCTATGGAAATGTCAGATAAAAAGTATTATTACAAATAAAAAAAGCACCTAAAAGGTACTTTATTGTTTCAGCTGACCTGGTCTTTGACCCCACACTCGCCTACTGTAGCTTTCGCTTGGGTTTGCCGCACTACTAACCATCTCGATTTTAATATCGGTAGGTCTTACATCTAAGACGCACCATGATCATTAATCCCATTTTTAGAATTAACTTACGTGGATCCTTTCGCCTGCGTCTGGCTTGGACTTGCAACCACAGACCTGAAACATATATTAATTTTAACGGCTTAAAACATATCTGTCAATAGTATTTTATTCTTTTGCATATACATCTATATTCTTAGTAAGCAATGTAAATATACATATACTACTAACACAATTTAATTTTAATACTTTCGATATTTCATTAGCTGTTGATCCTGTTGTAAATATATCATCTATTAATATTACTTTTTTATTTTTGATTAAGTTAATATTATCCTTGGCACTAAATCCATTCTTTAACTCTTTTTGTCTTTCTTTTTTACTAAGTCTATAAAGTTTTTTTGTATTTTTCACTCTACTTATACAGTCTACAACTGGTATTTGTGTAAGATTACTAAGTTCATTAGCTATTTTTTCCGATTGATTAAACCCTCTTTTTTTCAATCTTTTTTTATGCAAAGGAACGAATAATATATAATCTATATCTATACATTCTATTTCTAATTTTTCTTTCATTATTTGTGCAATATACTTGAACAAATACGTCTTACTTTTATATTTAAAATCTAAAATTAAATGCTTACTTATCGAATCATATTCAATACATGATATTGCCCTATCAAAGTAAAAAGTTTTATCATAACAATAAGAGCAATCAGTTAAACTCTCTCTTTCTAAATTATGATTTATAATTGGTTTTCCGCATTTGCCACAACCATCTAATATGAAATGTAATTCCATAAAACAATCTTTACAAAGGGAATAAGTATTAGTTATTTTTATAGGATTATCACAAATTATACAATTTATATTTTTAGGATAAATATAATCTAAAATAACTTTTATTACATTACATTTTTCTTTTGAAATAAACTTTGATAGCAATCTCATTTTTATTTTAACAGTCCTTCTACTATAAATTTATTTAATTTATATGATAAGTTAGAATATCTGTCATTTATTCTATTATTTTTAATCATTTGCTCTAAATATCTTACATCTCCAACTAATACAACAAGCTTTTTAGCCCTAGTAACTGCTGTATAAAGAAGATTTCTACTTAAAAGCATAGGTGGAGCCCATACTATAGGTATAACAACTATAGGAAATTCACTTCCTTGGCTTTTATGTATAGTTGTGCAAAAACTATGATCTAACTCATCTAATTCATCATATTTATAAGAAGCAATTTTAACTTTATCAAATAATACGTAAACGGTCTTCTTATCTTTGTCTATATGAAATATATATCCAATATCTCCATTGTATATACCTTCTCCACTATCACTTTTATCTTCTGTTTCCCATTTTTTAGTATAGTTGTTCCTAATTTGCATTACCTTGTCTCCAACTCTAAAGGTTCTTTTAGCAAACTCTTCTTCTTGTTTATATTTATTAGGTGGATTAAGATATTTTTGTAATTCTATATTTAAATTATTAACACCTAAATCACCTTTTCTCATAGATGTTAATACTTGTATATCTTTTAATTTATCAACATTATAAAATCTAGGAAGTCTTTCATTAACCAATCCTATTATTTCATTTAATATATCTTCATTGGTATTTTTTCGTAAAAAGAAAAAGTCTTTATTCTTTACATTTAAAAATAGTGGTTCACCATTATTAATTTTATGAGCATTAACTACTATCATACTTTCTCTGGCTTGTCTAAAAATCTCATTAAGTCTAACAGTTTTAATTACATTGGAATCAATTATATCCTTTAAAACATTTCCTGCTCCTACTGATGGTAACTGGTCACTATCTCCTACTAATAATAATCTACTTCCTAATTTAACTGCTTTTAAGAGATTATACATAAGTATAATATCTACCATAGATGCTTCATCTAATATTATTACATCCGCATCAATTGGATCTTCTTCATCTTTGAAAAATACCAACTCATCACTATCTGCAGCAAATCCCATTTCTAATAGCCTATGAATAGTTTTAGCTTCTTTATTAGATGTTTCACTCATTCTTTTAGCAGCTCTTCCTGTAGGTGCGCATAATACGACTTTTTGATCATTATTTTCAAATATTTTTATAATTGTATTTATTGTAGTTGTTTTTCCTGTTCCTGGGCCACCTGTTATTATAGTAACACCATTATTAATAGCTTCTTTGACTGCTAATATTTGATTATTAGCAAGTTGTATATCATCCTCTTCTTCTACAATTTTTATTTCTTCATCTATATTTATATGTAAATCTTTAATTTCATGCTGAGATAATTTTATAATTTCTTTGCATACTCCATTTTCACAAATATAGTACATCATTAAATAAACTAAAATTTCTCCATTTTTATTTTCTAAATGTACTTTTTGATTATATGCTAAATCCATAATCCCATTTTCTATAAATGACGGTTCTACAGATAAAATCTTTACTGATTGCTCTATCAAAATCTTCTTAGGTAAATAAGTGTGACCATTTGCTAAGCTTTGATTTAGTGTAAATAATATACCCTGCATAATTCTATCTGGAGAGTATTTATCTATACCTATTTTACTTGCAATGTCATCAGCAATTTTGAATCCTATACCTCTTATATCTTCTGCAAGTCTGTATGGATTTTTATTAATAACTTCTATAGATTTCTCTTTGTATTTTTTATATATTCTTAAACAATAATTAGGAGTTATTCCATAAGGAGATAGTTTTATTATAATATTACGAAGTTCTCTATTTTCTTCATAACTTTCTTGTATTTGTTTTACCTTCTTTATACCAATACCCTCTACTTCTGTTAATCTTTCTGGCATATTTTGAATAATATCTAAAGTATCCACTCCAAATTTATCTATAATCCTCTTGGCCATCTTTTCTCCTATACCATGAATCATACCTGAAGATAGATAAACATATATTCCTTCTAAAGATGAAGGTGTTACTGGTATAAAACTTTGAACTTCAAATTGAGATCCATAAATTTTATGATTAACCCATTTGCCTTCTATTTCGATACTTTCCCCAACTGATAAAGTAGGCATACAACCTACAATAGTTATTTCATCACTTTCATTTGCTAAGTAGGCTATGGTGTATCCATTTTCTTCATTTTTAAAAACTATATCACTAACCATTCCTTGTAATTTTTCCATCATTATTTCTCCTAAAATCATTTATTTAGCTGTCTTTTTATAATTATTGCTATTATAAATATATTTTATGTTAACATTTAATATAAAAAAAATAAAGAGTTGTAAAAATACAACTCTTTATCATTTATATCATATATAAGAATTATTTTCCTAAAGCTTGTTCTTTTAATATCTCAGCCTTGTCTGTTCTTTCCCATGGTAAATCAACATCTGTTCTTCCAAAATGTCCATAAGCAGCAGTTTGTTTATATATAGGTCTTCTTAATTCTAAATCTCTTATTATTGCACCTGGTCTTAAGTCAAAGTTTTTGTTTATTAATTCAACTAATTCTTCATCAGAAACTTTTCCAGTACCAAATGTATCTACGAATACAGATAATGGTCTGGCAACACCTATTGCATAAGCTAGCTCTATTTCACATTTATCTGCAAGTCCAGCAGCAACTATATTCTTAGCTACATATCTTGCAGCGTAAGCAGCAGATCTATCAACTTTCGTTGGATCTTTTCCAGAGAATGCTCCACCACCATGTCTAGCATATCCACCGTAAGTATCTATTATTATTTTTCTTCCTGTTAAACCAGTATCCCCTTGTGGTCCACCTATAACGAATCTTCCAGTTGGGTTTATATATATTTTAGTTTCATCGTCTAATAATTCAGATGGTATAACTTCTTTTATAACTAATTCTATTAAGTCTTTTCTTATAGTTTCATTGTCAACGTGCTCACTATGTTGAGTAGATATTAATATAGTATGAACTCTTACAGGCTTATTTCCTTCATATTCAACTGTTACTTGAGTTTTTCCGTCTGGTCTTAAATAATTTACTATATCTTGTTTTCTTATTTCAGTTAGTCTTCTAGCTAATTTATGAGATAAAGATATTGGTAATGGCATTAACTCTGGAGTCTCATTACACGCGAATCCGAACATTATACCTTGGTCTCCTGCTCCTATTGCTTCTATCTCTTCTTCAGTTTGTTCTCCACTTCTACTCTCTAAAGCTTCGTCAACTCCCATAGCTATATCTGAAGATTGCTCATCTATAGCAGTTATAACAGCACAAGTTTGGCTATCAAATCCATACTTAGCTCTTGTATACCCTATTTCTTTAACTGTATCCCTAACTAACTTTTGTATATCTACATATGCATTTGTAGATATTTCTCCTGCTACTAACAC
Source organism: Terrisporobacter sp. (assembly GCF_017888745.1). GTDB lineage: Bacteria > Bacillota > Clostridia > Peptostreptococcales > Peptostreptococcaceae > Terrisporobacter. Next base: position 4,680 of record NZ_JAGHFM010000012.1, read on the forward strand.
TAAACCTGTAGTAGTTGTTGTTTCACAAGCTACCCTTGATAATGGATCTTTCTCTAATAAAGCATCTAATATCGCATCTGAAATTTGGTCACACATCTTGTCTGGATGCCCTTCAGTTACTGACTCTGATGTAAATAAGTGTCTTGACATTTGACTTCCTCCTTTTATTATATATCTTATGTATTTTTATTAATAAAATAAAAAATTCACTTTGCTCATATTGCCAACTGCTATTGCCGTTGCCTAAGTAACAAAGTTGAAAATTATATGTCGTCTACAGAACAGATAATTTCCTTACAATTAAAAAAACCTCTTCTTAAACAGAAGAGGTTAATTATCAGATTTAAACTATAATCAACTAACCTCATCTCTCAAACGTTAACGTTTAGTAGGATTTAGCACCGTCCCCTATTAGGGTGGTTGCTGGGCTTCACAGGGCCTGTCCCTCTGCCTCTCTTGATAAGGTGTAACATAATTACACATATTTTATATTACTTTTAACAATACTATAATACCTGTTTTTATATATGGTGTCAAGAATTTATTTTTATGGAACACTATTGATACTTCTATCATATTATTTAATATAAGTGCCTTTATGTGATTTAATGTTATGTATTTTTTCATTCCATTATTCATATATATTTGAAGGGAGGTAAGTTCCTATGTATTTAGCCAAAGTAAATTATAAAAAAGAAAATGTTATAGAAATGTTAAGCTTAATACTTAAGGATATAATTAATGAAAGCACAGTTGTTATTTGTATAGGAACAGATCGTGCTATAGGAGATGCCTTAGGTCCTTTAGTAGGTACTATGCTAAAAAATAGCGACTTTAAATACCCTGTTTACGGTACCCTAGATAATCCTATTCATGCCTTAAACATATATGAATCCCTAGACATAGTAAAAGAAAAACATCCTAACAGTGAATTTTTAGCTATAGATGCCTGTTTAGGCTCTGTAAATAACATAGGAAATATTCAAATTAGAAAAGGGCCCATTCTTCCAGGCAAAGGTGTAGGTAAAAAACTCCCTCAAATTGGATCTCATTCAATTGTCGGTATTGTAGATAAAGTAGATGAAAATAATAGATTTTCATTTAATAACGTACGATTACATTTTATTTTAGAGTTGGCTGAAACCATTGCCTTATCAATCCTACTTTCAACTTGAATATTTATCAACTCATTTTTACTTAAACAAAAATGATATATTATTTATATAATATATCATTTTTGTTTATTTTTTATATTTTATTTTTTGTATCTTTTTTTAAATGTTCCTCCTGTTTCTAGTAAGTCTAATGTACTTAAAGACGATCCTGTTCCCCTTGCAACACAAGATAATGGATCATCTGCAACTATTACATTTATTCCTGTAGCTTGCCCTATTCTTTTATCTAAATCTCTTAATAATGCTCCTCCACCTGTCATAACAATTCCGAATGTACTTATATCTGCTGATAATTCTGGTGGTGTCTTTTCTAATACTGATTTAGTTGTTGCAAGTATTTGCTTCACGCATTCTTCTAAAGCCTCTGCTATTTCAAAAGAACTTACTTCTATAGTTTCAGGAAGTCCTTTAACTATATTTCTACCACTAATTTTCATAGTTCTTTCTTCGCTATCTTTCATCGCAGTTCCTACTTCTATTTTAAGTTTTTCTGCACTTCTTTCACCAATTAATAAATTATGTTTTTTCTTAATATATGATACTATAGCAGCATCAAATTTATCTCCACCTATTTTTATTGAGTCACTAACTACTGCCCCCCCAAGAGATATAACAGCTATATCAGTAGTTCCTCCACCTATATCTATTACCATATTCCCATTAGGTAATGATATATCCATACCTGCACCAATAGCAGCTGCTATTGGTTCTTCTATTATATATACTTCTCTTGCTCCAGCTTCTCTAGTAGCTTCCTCTACAGCCCTTTTTTCAACTTCTGTAACACCAGTTGGAACACATACCATAATTCTAGGCATTACAAGTCTTCTAAATCCCTTCTTCTCTACTATCTTTTCAGTAAAGTACTTTAACATCTTTTCAGTTGCTTCATAATCTGAAATTACACCATCTTTTAAAGGTCTTATTGCAACTATATTTGATGGTGTTCTCCCTATCATTCTCCTTGCTTCATTTCCTACTGCTAACACTGTATTAGTATTTTTTTCTATCGCTACTACAGATGGTTCTTCTAAAACAATTCCCTTTCCGTCTACATATACTAAAACATTTGCCGTTCCTAAATCTATTCCTATATCAGCTCCAGCCATACTCTACACTCCTTTTATTATGAATTTATGTTAAAATTTGTCATTTTTCTCTTTTAAACACTCCTATTTTACAAGATATACAAAAAAAATATATAAGTCAAGAGAAATATAGGTTTTATCTTACATTTTTCTCATTTTTTAATTAGCATTTTATATTATCATTTGCTTTTATCAATAAAATATTAATTATACAAAATTAAATCATAAGCTTTCTAGTATTTATTAATTTCACAAAATAAATTTTAACATAATAATAAAAAAGATGCAGGATAAACCTACACCTTTTTTTCCTTTTCATATTTCATTTTTGTCGCCATTCCACCCCTAATATGTCTTTCTGATTTGTTTTTTTCTAACACCCTTTTAACCTCACTGGCAAGAGAAGGATTGATTTCTTCTAAACGTTCGGTTACATCCTTATGAATAGTACTTTTACTCACACCAAATGTTTTAGCGGTCTGTCTAACTGTAGTGTTTTTTTCTAGTATATACTTTGCTACGACAACTGCTCTTTCTTCTATATAGGATCTCACTCCCTTCCCCCCTAACATCATATCCTTATTGATATATATGAAAAAAGGGTAAAAAATATAACAGGCTCAATCATATTTGATTAAGCCTGTTAAACTTTATTCTAATAAACTCATTGGATTAATAGCTACATCATCTTTATATGCTTCTAAGTGTACATGAACTCCACTTGAACATTCTACATCACTTGTATTACCTGCATATCCTATACATTGGCCTTCTTCGATTGTATCATCTTTTTTGACCTTTATATTTTTATCTAAACTTGAATATACAAATACAGTATTATCTTTAGATTTAACTTTAACTGTCATTCCATATTCATCGTCATCATACACATCTAATACAGTTCCTGAAGTTAGTGATTTAACTTCTTGATTCTTATTTGACTCTATATCTATTGCTTTATGTATTTCCCAAACTTCTAAAGTTTCTGAATAACTAGGTTCTTTTTCTGAATAACTTCTTATTATTTGATTTCCTAAATAATTAATCTTATTATTTTCAGCCTCTTTGGCCTTAGCTAAATTTTGTTCAGAATCTGTAGTAGTTGGAATAGCATCGTCTTTTTCGCCTTCAGTTAAATGTATTTCATCCTCACTTTGTATAGGACTAGTTTTTGATACTAATTTATCTACACTTTTATTAGTAAAATAAATTCCTCCTACAGCTATAATACAGATACATATAAACAAAGATAAATAAAAAATATCTTTTTCTAATAATTTCTTTTTCATCTTTTACCTCCAAATATATTAATACATATTTAGAGTATTAACCAGTATTTTATATTTATACAATAATTTAACATTTTTTAGTATGTATCTTTTATATCAGTTCCTTTGAAGTAGTGAAATAATATATCATAATATTTATATCCTTCTTTAGCCATTCCTTGTGCCCCCCATTGACTCATACCAACACCATGACCATACCCTTTAACTATAAACTCCATGTTATTATTATTATATTCAATAGTAAAATTAGCTGAATTTAAATTTAAAATTTTTCTAATATCGATTCCGCTTAATTTAACATCTCCCAATTGAATTGTCTTTACACAGCCACCTTCAGTTCTATTTAAAATTTTTACTTGATTCTCTAACTGATCTATTGATAATTTAATACTAGGGTAAATGTTTTTTAAAGATTTTATAAATTTATTTTTATCTATTGAATATGTAGTTATGTACTTAGGTGAATTTTCTTCATAGGGACTATCCACTGATACTAAATATGGATATTGAGTAGAGAAAACATCTTTACTATTTTCAGTCTTACCAGATGATGTTGAAAAATAAAGTGGAAGAATTGCCTTATCATTATAAGTTAAAATTTGTCCCTTAGTTTCATCTACTGCTTTTTTGACTTTTTGATAGTCACTTTTAATCCACTCTTTACCCTTCTTTTTTAATAAATCATCATATGAAGTGTAAGCTTGGCAATGTGCTGAATTTGTACAAACTGCTGCATTCTTATGACCAGAATTAATATTATTTTCAATCTTATACACTACATAAGTTCTAGCAGATATAGCTTGTGCCTTTAAAGCTTCTTCATCAAACGTAGATGGCATCTCACTCGATAACACACCATATAGATATTCTTCCATATCCATTTCTTCCGTCTTGTCCTCATCAGCATTGTATACATTAATTTTAGGGGACTTCTCATCTACACTCTCATAGTTTTTATCTTTTTGTTCATTTTTTGCCCTGGATATTGCTCCCTCATCGTCATCATAAAATATAAAACTATTGAATACAGATATTATGACTATTAAAAAGGAAAGAAGTAAAACAAAAATAAAAGGTCTTTTCATATATTTTCCTCCTAAGATTCAATATTCTTAAATATATGAAAAAACCTCTTTTTTTATTACTATTCAACTATTTCTATATTTCCGCCTAATGCAGTTATCTTCTTATCAATATCTACATATCCTCTTTGAATATGATATATTTCACCTATTTCAGTCTCACCTTCAGCTATAAGACCACATAGAATTAATGCTGCACCAGCTCTTAAATCTGTTGCATTAACCTTTGCACCATTTAATTCATCTACGCCTTCTACTACAGCGGTTCTGCCTTCTATCTTTATGTTTGCACCCATTCTATTAAATTCAGCAACATGCATAAATCTATTTTCGAATACTGTTTCTATAACTACACCAGTTCCTTTAGATACTGTTAGCATAGCCATGAACTGTGCTTGAACATCAGTAGGGAATCCTGGATGTGGTAAAGTTTTTATATCTATAGCCTTAAGTTTTTCTGGTCCTATTACCCTTACAGCATTATCCATTTCTATAATTTCACAGCCAGCTTCTCTTAATTTTGCAGTTACAGGTTTTAAGTGCTCTAATAGTACATTTTCTATTGTTATATCACCTTTTGTCATAGCCGCTGCAACCATAAAAGTAGCTGCTTCTATTCTATCAGGTATAACATCATGTTCTGTACCTTTTAATTCTTTAACACCTCTTATTCTTATTGTGTTAGTTCCTGCTCCTCTAACATCTGCTCCCATTTCATTTAAGAAATTAGCTAAATCAACTATTTCTGGTTCCTCAGCTGCATTTTCTATTATAGTAGTACCTTCTGATAATACTGCTGCCATCATTATATTTTCAGTAGCCCCTACCGATGGGAAATCTAAATATAATTTACTTCCAACTAAATTATTAGTTTTAGCCTCAACAAAACCATGGTCCATAACTATCTCTGCACCTAAAGCTTTAAATCCTTTTAGATGTAAATCTATTGGTCTAGTACCTATAGCACATCCCCCTGGCATAGATATTTTAGTTTTATTGAATCTAGCTAGTAATGGTCCCATTACCAAGAAAGACGCTCTCATTTTTCTAACTAATTCATATGGAGCCTCATATGTTGTTAAATTTGTTGCATCAACTGTTAAAGTATTATTTTTATATTCAACCTCAGCACCTAAGTGTCTTAATAAATCAGATATAACATGTACATCTTTTAAGTTTGGTACTTCTCTAAGTACTGATTTTCCTTTTGCTAATAAAGTCGCTGCTATTATTGGCAATACAGCATTTTTTGCACCATCTATTCTAACACTACCTTTAAGTGGATTACTCTTTTTTACTATTATTTTAGCCATTGTTTGCTCTCCTCACTAATTTTAATAATCTAATTTTATTATCGGTGTAGCCATGTAGATTAAAGTTTTATCTTCATTTTCGCTATACCTAATTCCTATATTTAAATTTATCTTATCTTCCAAGTATTCTAAATCATTTTCTGTTAACAGATTACTATATGCTGTTACAGATATAAGACCATTTTGTCTTATCTTATCAATTTCCTTCGCATTCATATTATACAATATATTTTGTAAAATATCATTACATTTATCCAATTGTAATTTTTTTGTATATTGCCCAGCTAAACAAGTAAAAATTTCTATGTCATTTGAATATACATTAAGCGAATTATACAATTTATTATAAATATCTCCTATATTTTTATATACTTTATTGCTTAATATGTCAACAATTATATAAGATTCTTTACTATTTTTTGTAGCTGAAACGAATGAAACTTCATAAATATCATCACTTAGTTCTGCATATATTTTTATTTCTTTTTCGTTATTTTTAATACTCCAATTAATATCTTCTTTTTTTAAACTTAAGTCATTTACTAAGTTTAAAAAAATATTTTTTATTTCATCTTCAGATATATCACCTTCTATTAAACAGTTAGCTTTTATATCATAAAATTTAAATTCTGCACCTGTTTCTTCAAATGCATTGACAAAATTTTCATCCCAATTATTATCTACTTCTCCATAAGATATAAATAATCCTATCATAAAAAGCACTATAAAACTTGTAAAAAATTTCAATTTTTTCATTGTATAAATCCCCCCTTAAATACCAATTATTATTAATAGTAATTATTGACATTATTTAGAGGTATATACTAATTTTTCTAATAGAATAATACTCATACTTTAATATATGCAAAAATAATCATTTTGCAATTTAAAATCTAAAAAAGGTCATATACTTTTTAGTATACAACCTTTTTGTATTGTTTATTACTTACAACTATATATTATTCAACCGTAACTGATTTAGCTAAATTTCTAGGTTTATCTATGTCACAACCTCTCATCTTAGCAACATGATAAGAAAGTAGTTGCATAGGTATAACACTTACTATACTTGCAAACATATCTTCACAGTCTGGAACATAAATTACTTTATCAGCTGATTTTTCTACTTCTTTATTATGCTCTTTAGCTATTGCTATAACTTTAGCACCTCTTGCTTTAACCTCTTGCATATTAGAAAGCATTTTTTCAAATAATTGCTCTTGAGTTGCTATTGCTAATACTGGAGTTCCTTCTTCTATTAATGCTATAGTTCCATGCTTTAATTCTCCAGCAGCGAAAGCCTCAGCATGCATATAAGATATTTCTTTTATCTTTAATGAACCTTCCATCGCCAATGCATAGTCAAGACCTCTACCTAAATAGAACATATCATTTTTATCTTTTATTTCTAAAGCAATTTGTTCAACTAATTCATTACATTCTAATACTTTTTCAACTTTATCTGGCATTTCTTTTAACTCATCTATCATTCTGAAGTATTCTTCTTCAGTTATAGTTCCTTTTATCATAGCAAAGTTTAAAGCTATCATATAAAATGCTGTTAACTGAGTAGTATAAGCTTTTGTAGAGGCAACTGCTATTTCTGGTCCTGCCCATGTATAGAATATATCATCAGACTCCCTTGCTATTGATGAACCAACAACATTTGTTATAGATAATATTCTAGCACCTTTTTCTTTAGCATCTCTAAGAGCAGCTAAAGTATCTGCAGTTTCACCAGATTGACTTACTATTATTAATAAAGTATTTTCATCAACAAATGGATCACTATATCTAAATTCAGATGCTATATCAGCTATAACTGGTATTTTAGCAAATTTTTCTATAGCATATTTTCCAACTATCCCAGCATGATAAGCAGTACCACATGCCACTATATAAACCTTATTTATTTTTTCTAGGTCTTCTTTAGTCATCTTAATGTCATCTAGTTTTATTCTACCATTTTCATCTAATCTTCTTAGTAATGTTTCTCCTACACCTTTTGGCTGTTCGTATATTTCTTTAGCCATGAAACTATCAAATCCACCTTTTGATGCAGCCTCAACGTCCCAAGTTATTTCACTAACTTCTTTTTCTACGACTTCTTTATTTTCATTTAAAACAGTAACTTTGTTACCTTCTATATGAACAAATTCTCCATTTTCTAAGAAGTAAACACTTCTTGTATATTTTAATATTGCAGGTATATCAGAAGCTATCATATTTTCATCTTCTCCTAGACCTACAACCAATGGACTATCTTTTCTAACTGCAACTAATTCATTTGCATTATCAGCACTTATTACACCTAATGCATATGCTCCTCTGAATCTTTCAGTTGCCTTATAAACAGCCTCTAATAAATTTCCTTCATAATACTTATCTACCATATGAGCAGCTATTTCTGTATCTGTTTGAGATAAAAATACATAACCTTCTGCTTCTAACTCTGCTCTTAATTCAAGGTAATTTTCTATTATACCATTGTGAACAACAGCTATAGTTTTTTCTTTGTTAAAATGAGGATGAGCATTAACATCTGAAGGTACTCCATGAGTAGCCCATCTTGTATGTCCTATACCTAATTGCCCATGTATAGGAGATTTTTGTAGATCTTCAGCTAATATAGCTAATCTACCTTTAAACTTTCTTATTTCTAATTCATTTCCAGTGTTTACAGCAACACCTGCAGAGTCATATCCTCTGTACTCTAATTTTGACAGACCTTCAACTAATACATCTGTTGCCTGTCTTTTTCCTAAATATCCAACTATACCACACATATATTGTGCCTCCTAAAAATATTATTATATATATTTTTAGAGTTAGGTCATGAAAAAGCTTACTAAAGTTTCCCTTTGTCCACAGAATCACTTCCATGATTTAAGAAAACCTTCACGATGGCAAGCACACCGCAGAGCATCCGCCGATAATTCGATTAACTCTGTCCTCGTCAACTTAACCCCCAATACTACATCGAAATTACTTCTATTGTTAAGTTCTGGCGCTTAAAAGTAAATACTAAGCAAAATCTTAGTATTTACCTGAAGTTTACGATAATTTTTCTTTTATAAGATTAGCTAAGTTATTAGCTAACTCATTTATTTGACCTTCCTCTTTACCCTCTAGCATTACTCTTACTAATGGTTGTGTCCCTGATGGTCTAATTAACACTCTTCCTGAACCTTCCATTAAATCTTCTATTCTTTTTATTTCATTACTTATTTCTTCTACTTCCATGAATTTATTCTTCACTTCGTTTTTCACTTCAACATTAACTAGTACTTGTGGGTAAACACTCATAATAGATGCTAATTCTGATAAAGGTTTCTTTTCCTCCATCATTATTTTAGATAACATTAATGAACTTAATACTCCATCTCCAGTAGTGTTATAATCTAAGAATATCATATGACCTGATTGTTCACCACCTAGATTAAAGTTACCTTTTTTCATAGCTTCTATAACATATCTATCTCCTACATCAGTAGTTTCTAAATTTATGCCATGCTCCCTTGCTGCAACATTTAGTCCTATATTAGTCATTACTGTTATGACTAATGTGTTATTTGCTAATTCTTTTTTCTTTTTTAAGTAAACTGCACTCAATATCATTATATGATCGCCATCAACAATGTTTCCATTTTCATCAACAGCAATCAGTCTGTCTGCATCACCATCATAAGCTAACCCTAAGTTTGCTTTATTATCTACAACAGCTTTTTGTAGCATTTCTGGATGAGTAGATCCGCAGTTATCATTTATATTCTTCCCATTTGGAGATGTATTTATATCTATTACATTTGCACCTAGTTCTTTAAATACTATTGGTGCAACCTCGTAAGATGCTCCATTAGCACAATCTAAAACAACTTTTAGACCAGTTAAATCTATATTTATTATAGATTTTAAATAATCAACATAATCTCTAGTTGCATTATTTGAATGTATTATAGTACCAACATTTTCACCAGTTGGGTTATAACTTACTTTTTCTATATTTTCAATATATTTTTCTATTTCTAATTCTATCTCATCATCTAGTTTATACCCATCTTTATTAAAGAATTTTATTCCATTATCCTCCATAGGGTTATGCGATGCTGATATAACAACTCCACAATCAGCATTATATTTTCTTGTTAAATATGCAACTGCTGGTGTCGGTATAATACCCACAGGTATTATATCACAGCCAACTGACATTAATCCAGCTATTAAAGCTGACTCCAACATGTCACCAGACATTCTTGTATCTTTACCTACTACAACTTTTACTCTATGGTCTCCTTGAGCTAAAACATATCCCCCTGCTCTTCCAAGTCTATATGCTAAATCACAAGTAAGTTCCTCGTTAGCAATGCCTCTAACTCCATCTGTTCCAAAATATTTTCTCATTTAAAAACTCCCTTCATAACGAGAATATCTATATATATGTTTATTTTATTCATTTTTATATGAAATATTTAGTCTTAATGTTACCATAGAATCATTTTAATACTTAAATAAAAAAAAGACAATAGGAAAATTCTATTGTCTTTTTTTGCTTTAAATAATAAGTTTTTATGGAATTTAAGCTTCTGCTGTAACTACTGAGTCCATACCTTTTTGTAAAGCTTCTCTATTTATTGGTATGAACTTAGATTTTCTTTCACCGAATACTTTTAAGAATGCTTGTAATACAGACTCTATATCTACTGCTTCAGTAACTTTTAAACAAGCTCCTAACATTATCATGTTTGCAACTTTAGGCATACCTATTTCCGCAGCCAATTCATTAGCTGGTATATAAGTTACATTAACATCTTCTCTTTCAACTTTTTCATCTATTAAAGAGCTATTAACTAGTATATGTCCACCTGGAACTACATCATTGACAAATTTCATAGAAGGCTTATTCATTATTACAGCACAAGTAGCATCATCTGAAATAACTGGTGATCCAACTGGTTTGTCAGATACTGTAACTGCACAGTTTGCAGTACCCCCACGCATTTCAGGTCCATAAGATGGAAGCCATGAAACTTCCTTACCTTCTAACATTCCCGCATATGTTAATAGTTGTCCCATAGACATAACACCTTGACCACCAAATCCTGCACATATTACTCTTGATGTTGACATATTATTTCGCCTCCTCAACTTCAATATCTTTTTTATTTCCTATTTCATAGTAAGCCATCATGTTATCTCTCAACCATTGTAATGCATCTTTTGGTGCAAGACCCCAGTTAGTTGGACAAGTAGATAATACCTCCACGATACCAAATCCTAGTCCAGCTTGTTGAACCTCAAATGCTTTTCTAATTGCTTTTTTAGCTTTTCTAACATTAGCAGGTGTATCAACAGAAACTCTTTCTACAAATACCGCTCCAGTTAAAGTTGATAACATTTCACTAACTCTTATAGGGAATCCGTTAACTTCAGGATTTCTACCTGATTGAGCTGTTGTAGCTTTTTGACCTATTAGTGTTGTAGGGGCCATCTGACCGCCTGTCATACCATATATACCATTATTAACAAATATAGTAGTTATTTTTTCTCCTCTAGCTGCAGCATGAACTATTTCTGCCATACCTATTGAAGATAAATCTCCATCCCCTTGATATGTAAATACAACATTATCTGGATGAGTTCTTTTTACCCCAGTAGCAACTGCTGGAGCTCTACCATGAGCAGCCTCATGAGTATCCACATTAAAATATTTATATGCTAAAACTGAACATCCTACAGGAACAACCCCTATAGCATCTCCCAGTACTCCCATTTCTTCTAAAACTTCTGCCACTAATCTATGGATGATACCATGAGTACATCCTGGACAGTAATGAGTTGTAACATCTTGTAATCCTTCTGTTCTTTTAAATACTACAGACATTATTTAACACCCCCTATTAATTCCTTAGCTTTATCAGCTATAGCTGATGGAGTTGGTATCATACCACCTGATCTTCCATAGAAATGTACAGGTAATTTACACTCTATTGCTAATTTAACATCATCTATCATTTGCCCTAAACTCATTTCAACTACTAATAAGTTTTTAGCGTTTGGAATTTGTTTAAATGCTTCATTTGGGAATGGCCATAATGTCTTAGGTCTTATTAATCCTACCTTGTATCCTTCTTCTCTTAATGTATCTACAGCTGTTTTAACTATTCTAGAAACTGTTCCATATGCAACAAATACTAATTCTGCATCTTCTGTATGATACATTTCATATTGAACCTCATTTTCTTCTATTGCTTTATATTTCTTTTCTAATTTTAAATTATGTTGTTCTAATTCTTCAGATTGTAAGTATAAAGAGTTTATTACATTTGGTTTTCTTTGTCCTTTAGTACCACATGCTGCCCAAGTTTTTTCTGGTATTTCTCTACACTTACGCTCTTTATCAAAATCAACTGGCTCCATCATTTGACCTATCATACCATCTGCAACTACCATAACTGGAGTTCTGTATATATCAGCTACATCAAAAGCTTCTATTATCATATCTACAGCTTCTTGAACAGATGCAGGTGCGAAAACTGGAGTTCTATAGTCCCCATTTCCTCCACCTTTAGTTGACATATAGTAATCTGATTGAGATGGTTGTATTGTTCCAAGTCCTGGGCCACCTCTCATTATATTTAATACTACACAAGGTACTTCTGCACCTGCGCAATAAGTTATCCCTTCTTGTTTTAATGCTACTCCTGGAGAAGATGATGATGTCATTACTCTTGTACCAGTTCCTCCTGCACCATAAACCATGTTTATAGCAGCAACTTCAGATTCTGCTTGAACAAAAGCTCCTCCAATTTTAGGTAGCTCTCTTGATAAATATTCTGGTAACTCACTTTGTGGAGTTATTGGGTAACCAAAGAAATAATGGCAACCAGCTTCTATAGCTGCTTTACCAAATGCTTCATTACCTTTCATAAGAATTTTAGCCATAATTAATCCCCCTTATTAAAAAATAATTAATCTCTTTCTACTGTAATAACTACATCTGGACACATTAGAGCACAACTTGCACACCCTATACATTTCTCTTCATCTACTATTTTTGCTGGATTATATCCCTTTGCATTTATGAAGTCTGTATCAATTGCAAGTATTTCTTTTGGACATGCTTCTACACATAGTCCACAGCTTTTGCAGCGTTCTACATTAAAAGTTACTTTTCCTTTAGCCATTGTTAAGCCTCCCTTAATTATTTCTTATATTAAACCTAAAACTACATCCATTCTTCTCTCAGATATAATTTTATAGGTAATATATCTCCCTCTAAATCACTTGGTAAGTGTTCTACAAGATTCTCTAAACAACAAACATATTTAATAGGCAAATTCTTTATCTCTGCTACTTCTCTTACTATTTCTTGACCTTTTAATATATCTTCTATAGTTGTTTCTCTTAATAAGTGTGTATTATTAATTAATCCTGTAACCTTAAGCTTAGAAGCAGCTTCCATAGCATCGATATATCCAAGAACATCTTTAGCAGTTTGAGTTTTTTCTCTGTTTGCATTAACTACACAAAACATATCATAGCCACTTTCTTGGAAGTGTTCAGAGAATCTCCCCACTACTCTTGCTCCAACATTATCTCCACCAACATCTACAACATAATTAACGTTATCATCATGTAGTGGTCTCATTACTTCTGCAGATACAGCAGGAACATCTAGTGTAGTTGTTTGAATTGAACTATCAATAGGTGTAATACCTAATTTGTTCATCATATCTTTTTTTTCTCTACTTCTAAAATAAACATTCACTACATCTAAATCTGCTATTGCTACTTCTCCATCAACTAATTCCCTTAATTTAGTGACATAGTTAATTGATACTTCACTTTTTCCACTTCCATAATGCCCTATAAAAAGTCTTACTCTCTTGTCATTCTTCATCATAATATTCACCTATTTTCAGTATATATTAATAAACTAAAGCTTCTTCTTCCCCTCTTAATACTCTAAGTCCACCTTGAGCAAGAGCAATCATTTCATCTTCTCCTGGATAAGCTTTTACAGGAGCTATAAATTTAACTTTATCCTCTATCTTTTCTCTTATACTTGATGAATAAGCTATTCCTCCTGTTAATATTATTGCATCCACATCACCTTTAAGAACGGTTGCATAGGCACCAATTTCTTTACATATTTGATAAACCATAGCATCATAAATTAATTCTGCTTTTTTATCACCATTATTAATCATTTCTTCAACTTCTCTAATATCATTAGTTCCTAAATAGGCAACTACCCCTCCGTTACCTTTTATTCTTTTACCTATTTCTTCTTTCGTTAAATCATCACCATAACATAATCTCATTAGTCCACCAACTGGAAGACCTCCACTTCTTTCAGGAGAGAATGGACCTTCTCCATCAAGACCGTTTGTATTATCTATGACTTTACCTTTTTTATGCGCTCCGACTGTAACCCCTCCTCCCATATGAACTATAAGGAAATTACAATCTTCATATTTTTTATTCATATCTTTAGCAGCTCTTCTACCTATTGCTTTTTGGTTTAATGCATGAAATATACTAATTCTCGGTATTTCTGGTACTCCAGAAATTCTTGCTACATCATCCATTTCATCTACTACAACTGGATCTACTATAAAAGATGGAATAGATACTTCATCAGCCATTTGTCTAGCAATAATTCCCCCTAAATTTGAAGCATGTTGTCCTAATACTCCTATTTTTAGATCCTCAACCATTGAGTCACTTACTTTATAAGTTCCACCTACTATAGGCTTTAGTAATCCTCCTCTTCCAACTATAGCACTTAAATCTTGAACTTTTAGATTAGCTTCTTTTAAAGCTTCTTCTATAACACCTTTACGGAATTGAAATTGATCTGATATTTTTTCATACTTACCTATTTCTTCTGAAGAATGTCTTAGAGTTTTTTCATATATCAATTCTTCATTCTCAAATACTGCTATCTTAGTTGATGTTGATCCTGGATTTATTGTTAGAATTCTATACTTCTCCATAATAATATCCTTCCTTTTTATATTATTTTATATTATTTTTTCTCTGATGCTAGAACTCCTAATGCTATTGAGTTTAATTTTGTTTTATCGCTATCAGCTCTAGAAGTAAGTATAATAGGTGCTTTAGCTCCTACAATTAAACCAGCATTTTCACACTTAGCGAAAAATGCTATTGATTTATATAAAATATTACCTGCTTCAATATCTGGAACAACTAATACATCTGCGTTGCCAGCTATTGGATGGTCCATACCTTTGTGTTTTGCAGCTTCTTCACTAACTGCATTATCTAAAGCGAAAGGTCCTCCAACCATACATCCAGTTATCTCTCCTCTTAGATACATATTTTCTAATTCTTTTGCCTCTACTGTGTCTTTCATTTTTGGGTTAACCTTTTCCTTAGCGCAAATTAATGCTACTTTAGGCTCTTTTATTTCTAATGATCTAGCAACTGAACATGCATTTTCAATTATTTGTTTCTTAACATTTATATCTGGTGCTAAATTCATTGCAGAATCTGTCACAAAGAATAATCTATCATATCCTTCTATATCAAATACTGCAACATGGCTCAATACATTTCCAGTCCTTAATCCTATTTCCTTGTTTAATACTGCTTTTAAAATTATAGATGTGTCAACTAAACCTTTCATTACCATATCAGCTTTTCCTGTTGAAACTAACTCTACTGACTTTAAGCAAGCTTCTGATAAATCTTTAATGTCTACTAAATTATAATTGTCTAGGCTTATATTCAGATTCTTAGCTATTTCTTTAGTTTTTTCTATATCCCCAACTAAAATAGCCTCTACTATATTTTCTTTTCGCGCATTCTCTACTGCTATTAAAACTTCTTTATCTTGGCAACAAGCCACTGAAACAGTTTTTGGCCCTCTTTCCTTTGCGAATTTTATAATATCGTCTATACTCTTCATTTTCTCCTCCTAAATTTCTTATATTTAGTTGTCATAAGTTTTTAATTGAATTGATTTTACTATTGATGTCATAAGTAATATTTTTTAATTTTATATTCAAATATTTATAATAATAAAAAATATTCTTCTATTATGTATTTATGGTAAGTGTTTATTGATTTGTATCTCTTTACGTAAACTTTAATTTTTAAGTTTTTACATTTTTTTCCTGATACTTATATTTTAGCATAATATTATCTATCTATGTATAATTTTAAAATGAAATTATAATATTTTTTGTAATTAATATAATTATATTTATATGATAGACCATTTTTCATAGTCATTTGCTTTATAATTTAATAAAAATATTTTTTATCATTACCTTTTTCAACATATTTTTCAAATATTCAGAATTTTTATATTTTTAAGTATTTTTAAAATCTACTAAATTATATTAAGTCATATATAACTTTTTTATTCAAAATAAAAAGTGTAATATATTTAATCATTACTTTGATATAAATATATTACACTTTAATTATATTATATAGTTAAAGACCTATTACATTTGGTATAATTTTTATATTTTTCAGCTCTACATCAGAATCGTATTTTATATCATATTTTTTAGATTCATTATATCCTTCTGATAAATCTATATATAACTTTATATCAGATTTAGACACTTTTATACTTGGATCATTTGTATTTATTTCTACATTTATACTTTCTGGTATATTTAATTCAGACGTATTTATTTCATCATAGTTATTTCTTAATTCAATTTCCTCTGAATTATAAATTAACCTTTGTACTATGCTTTCACTCTCTTTAACCTTAATAATAACTGTTTTATCATTTGATGTTACCCCTTCAGGTATTATTAGATTAACCTTTTTTGAGGCTACGATACTTGATAAATCAACTTTCTCAGTATTTATATAATTAATATTATCTAATATTTCTTTCTTTCCTTTTATTATTATAGTCTCAGGATTTATTTCATAAGCCTTTTCTTCATTTAAATTTCCATCTGATTGAATATTTATAGGAACTTCTTTTTCTTCAAGTAATGTTATTTCTGCACTTATGTTTTTTGAGTCTAAAGTTACTCCTTTGACTTCTTTACCAGATTTATTAACAGGAATTAGCTTAACTTTCTGAGTAAATTTATTATTTACATTACTATTCACATCTATTACTGCCTTAACATGATTAACTTCTTCGACTAAAACTCTTGCCCCAGAAATATTTACTGTACTTTGTTGTAATACAACCGTATCTACATCTTCAGAATAATCTCCTGTTACATCTGATTTAATATCTTTTTCTTCATTAACAACTTTTTCTAGTCTTACTACTATAAAATCTGATTTAAATTCATAAGAAACCTGCTTTGTTGTATTAACTTTTAGATATAAATAATTCCTTCCTTCTATAGGATTATTTATAGATCCATATATATGTATATCTTCTTTAGATAATTTCTGAAGATATGATAGTTTTCCTCTTATATATATATCAGCTACTAAATCATTTTCTGGATAAACTATTAAATCTTCATCAGATAATTCTTCTATATTTGTAAGACTTACTGGAACACTTTCAAATAGTTTCGTATCTTCTGGATCAACAATTGCCATTACATACATCCATAGAACTATAGCACTAAGAAGAGATATTAGCTTTATCCTTGTATTTTTCTTTAGTCTATTTTTCATTTAAAAATCCCACCTTTAAAGAAACTTTTTTCTTCTGATGTTATCTTGTTTAAGTTTTTCTTTAATATGTTAGACATTCTCTCTTGAGATATATCCCTATATAATTTACCTGCCTTTGCTATTGAAACTTCACCTGTTTCCTCTGAAACTATTAGAGTTATACAATCTGAAACTTCACTTATACCAACACCCGCTCTATGTCTAGTTCCTAAATCCTTAGTCAAATCTTTACTTTGACTTAAAGGTAAAAAACATGCTGCAGCTTTTACTTTATTATCTCTTATAACAACTGCACCATCATGTAGTGGAGTATTTGGTATGAATATATTTATTAATAATTGTCTAGACACATCACCATCTATTATTGTTCCTGTTCCTATTATATCTGAAATTTTTGTTTCCCTCTCTAATATAATAAGCGCTCCTATTCGTTGTCTTGATAGTGAATATAATGTTTCTACAATCTCATCTATTGCCTTATTTAACTTTTTACTTTCTGCATTTTCTCCGCTTTTTCCAATTAAATTGAAATTTGTTCTTCCTAAATGCTCAAATCCTGCTCTAAGCTCTGGTTGGAATATTATACAAAGCGCTATAAAACCAACATCAAGGGCTTTTACTAATATCCAGTATAGAGTATGTAATTTAAATATCGAGCTAAGTTGTGTTGCTAATAATAAAACTATTATCCCTTTAAAAACTTGTTCAGCTCTTGTATCCTTTATAAACATAAAAATTTTATAGAATATATAAGCAACTATTAATATATCTACAACATCATATATGCTCATCCTCAATATTATATCAATAAAACCATTTAATAAAGAATTTATATCGGACATATTTTATCCTCCTGTTCAATAGTTTCTTAATTGTTTACACTATGTATTATACTATAATAATAAGACTATATACAAACTATCTTCTTTTATTATAAGTTTATATTTTTATTATATATTTTATTTATTCCATTATCTAAATTTATAATTTTTTATAAAAAAAAAGTTTCACTAAAGTGAAACTTTTAATTGGTGAGCGCACAGGGATTCGAACCCCGGACACACGCCTTAGAAGGGCGTTGCTCTATCCAGCTGAGCTATGCACCCATATTATTGGAGCGGGAAACGAGATTCGAACTCGCGACTTCAACCTTGGCAAGGTTGCGCTCTACCACTGAACTATTCCCGCATATTAATTTATATAAAAATGGTGGGACCAACAGGGCTCGAACCTGTGACCCCCTGCTTGTAAGGCAGGTGCTCTCCCAGCTGAGCTATGGTCCCATAATTATAAAAATGGAGCGGGTGAAGGGGATCGAACCCTCACAGCCGGCTTGGAAGGCCGGAACTCTACCATTG
>NZ_JAGHFM010000106.1 GCF_017888745.1 Terrisporobacter sp.
AATAAGTATTCTTAATAAATAGATGGGATATAGTTGATAATCGAAGTAATTAATACATTAAGGTTATTATTTTTAGAGCATCAAATACAAATAGGATTGACATATTTACGGGAGGAAATATTATGAGAAAGATATATAATATGGGGATTGATGTAGGGTCTACAACAGTAAAAGCAGTTATTTTATATCAAGATACGGTTATATTTAAAGAATATAGAAGACATTTATCTGATGTTAAGAGAGCAATTAGAGAAATCTTGCAAGAAGTGTATAGTAAATTGGGGGATATATGGATATCAGTAGTAGTTACTGGTTCAGGAGGCATAGATATATCAAAATATTTAAATCTTAAATTTGTTCAAGAAGTAATATGTTCTACAAAAGCAATAGAGACTTTTAATCCTGAGACGGATATTGTTATTGAACTAGGTGGAGAGGATGCAAAGGTAACATATATAAGTGGTGGAATTGATCAAAGAATGAATGGTATATGTGCAGGAGGAACGGGTGCATTTATAGATCAAATGGCAACCCTATTGAAGACTGATGCCAAAGGCTTGAATGAAATGGCTAAGAACTATAATATAATTTACCCAATAGCTTCTAGATGTGGTGTATTTGCTAAAACAGATATTCAGCCTTTAATAAATGATGGTGCAAAAAAATCAGATATTGCTATGAGTATATTCAATGCTGTAGTAGTTCAGACAGTAAGTGTATTATCCTGTGGAAGGAAAATAGAAGGTAAGGTTGCATTTCTTGGAGGACCTTTATATTTTTTATCAGAGCTTAGAAGAGCATTTCAAAATGTACTAAATCTTAAAGATGAAGATATTATATTTCCAGAAGATGCACAATTATATATTGCTATGGGAGCAAGTATATTATCTCAAAGGGAAGAAGCTATTTTGCTACATGATTTATTAAATAGGCTTGAAAAAATAGACAATATTAATATTAATGGAAATAAAGGTTTAGAGCCATTATTTAAAGATGAAGATGAATATATATTATTTAAAAGTAGACATGATAAAAATTCAATAAAATCAAAAGATATAACGGATTTAACTGGGGATGTTTATTTAGGTATAGATGCGGGGTCTACTACAACAAAAGCAACGTTAATAGATGATGAAGGTAATATATTTTATAAATTCTATAATAGTAATGAGGGGAGCCCATTAGAAACATCTATAAAAGTACTAAAAGAAATATATAGTATTTTACCAAAAGGGTGTAATATATTATCCTCTTGTGTAACAGGATATGGAGAAGCTTTATTGAAAAAAGCCTTAAAAATTGATTATGGCGAAATAGAGACTATTGCACATTATAAAGCAGCAAAATTTTTTAACCCAGAAGTAGATTTTATACTTGATATAGGCGGTCAAGATATGAAATGTCTTGAAATAAAAAATGGTGTTATAAATAGTATTATATTAAATGAAGCTTGTTCATCAGGATGTGGATCTTTCTTAGAAACATTTGCTAATTCTTTATCAATGGACATAAAAGATTTCGCTAAAGTAGGAATAACTTCAAAAAAACCAGTAGATTTAGGATCTAGATGTACTGTTTTTATGAATTCTAAAGTTAAGCAAGCACAAAAAGAAGGGGCTACAGTAGGAGATATATCTGCAGGGCTTTCTTATTCAGTGATAAAAAATGCTTTATTTAAAGTAATAAAAATAAGAAATTTTGAACAGCTTGGGAATAATATAGTAGTTCAAGGTGGTACTTTTTATAATGACCTTGTTCTTAGAGCTTTTGAAAAGTTGACAAGTAGAGAAGTTATAAGACCAAATATATCTGGTATAATGGGTGCTTTCGGAGCTGCATTAATAGCCAAAGAACAGTATAAAGAAGGTTATGAAAGTAGTTTATTAGACTTAGAGCATTTAACCAATATTAAGCTTGATACTAGTGTAAAAAGATGTCAAGGATGTTCTAATAAATGTCTTTTAACTATAAATAGATTTACAGAAAATGAAATATTTATATCTGGAAATAGATGTGAAAATGGAGCATATTTAAATGGAGATAAAGATGTAGTTAATAAAAATGAAAAAGATATTAACTTATTTAAATATAAATATAATAGATTATTCAAGCATTATAAATCTTTGGATAATGAAAAAGCAATAAGGGGACAAATTGGTATACCTAGAGTCTTGAATATGTATGAAGATTATCCATTCTGGCATACTTTCTTCACAAATTTAGGATTTAAGGTAGTATTATCAGAAAGATCTTCAAAAAAATTATATGAAAAAGGTATAGATTCTATATCTTCTGAAACAACTTGTTATCCAGCTAAAATGGTGCATGGACATATACAAAGTCTTATTAATAGAGGAATAAAAACTATTTTTTATCCTGCTGTAACTCACGAATATAAAGAAGATAAAACAGCAGATAACAATTATAATTGTCCAGTAGTTATATCATACTCTGAAGTAATCAAAAATAATTTATCAGATTTAAGAAGGAAAAATATTAAATATTTGAATCCTTTTATAAGTTTAAATAATAAAGAAAGATTAAAAAATAGAATGTATGAAGTATTAAAAGTTGATTTTGATGATATATCTAGAAAGGAAGTAGAAAAGGCAGTTGATATTGCTACAAAAGAAGAAGAGGCTTTTAAATTAGAAATAAGAAGGGCAGGAGAAGAAGCTTTAAGCATAATCAATCAAAAAGGATTAAAAGGAATAGTACTAGCTGGTAGACCTTATCACTTAGATCCAGAAATAAATCATGGTATTCCAGAATTAATAAATTCTTTAGATATGGCAGTACTAACAGAAGATAGTATATGTCATTTAGCAAATCTAAAAAGACCTCTTAGAGTAGTAGACCAATGGGTATATCATTCTAGACTTTACAAAGCTGCAAATTTTGTTAAGGAATGTGATAACTTAGAACTAGTTCAGCTTAATTCCTTTGGATGTGGACTTGATGCAGTAACAACTGAACAAGTAGAAGAAATTTTAAATGAAAAATCAAAAATATATACAGTTATAAAAATAGATGAAGGTAACAATTTAGGTGCAGCTAAAATAAGATTAAGATCTCTAAAAGCAGCTATGAAGGAAAGAGAGCAAAATAACATAAGTGTAAAAAATATTAAAGAAATAAAAATACCTTATACTAATAATAATAAGTTTAATTTAAAGCATACTTTACTTGCTCCACAAATGTCTCCAGTACATTTTCAATTTATAGAAGAAGCCTTTAATTATAGTGGATGGAATGTGGAAATATTACAACAAACAGATAGAAAAGTTATAGAAGAAGGTCTAAAGTATGTAAATAATGATGCATGTTATCCAGCAATAATAGTTATTGGTCAAATTATAAGTGCACTAAAATCAGGAAAATATGATTTAAATAATACTTCAGTTGCAATTACACAAACAGGTGGTGGATGCAGAGCAACTAATTATATTGGCTTTTTAAGAAAAGGATTGTATGAAGCTGGATTTGAAAATATACCCGTAATATCTCTTAGTACTAGTAACATAGAAGATAATGGAGTACTAGAGAATATATCTCTAAAATTAATTCATAGGGTGGTCATGGGTGCAGTATATGGTGATTTATTAATGAAGGTATTATATAGAGTAAGACCGTATGAAGCAGTCAAAGGAAGTGCAAATAAACTTTATGATAAATGGGTAAAAATATGTAAAGATTCTCTTAAAGATGCTAAGTTCTCAACATATCGCAAAAATATAAAAAATATAGTAAAAGAATTTGATAATTTACCATTATTAAATATTAAAAAACCTAAAGTTGGTTTAGTTGGAGAAATATTAGTTAAATTTCATCCAACTGCCAATAATAATATTGTAGATGTGTTAGAAAAAGAAGGAGCAGAGGCTGTTATGCCAGAGTTTATAAATTTCTTTACAGCATGGTCTGTAAATACTGTTTATAGAGCAAAGTTTTTAGAAGGAAGTAAAAAATCTTCAATTTTAGCAAGGGTGTTTTTAATGTTTGCTAATTTCTATCAAAAAAACTATATTAAGTCACTAAAAAATAGTAAAAGATTTTCTGTACCAAAAGATATAAGAAGTCTTGCAAATAAAACGGAAAAAGTGGTATCTATAGGAAATCAAACAGGAGAAGGATGGCTTCTAACAGGAGAAATGATAGAGCTTATAGAAGATGGTGTGGAGAACATAATTTGTATGCAGCCATTTGGATGTTTACCAAATCATATAGTTGGTAAAGGTTCTATAAAAGAATTAAAAAGAATTTATAAAAATGCAAATATAATACCTATAGATTATGATCCATCAGCAAGTGAAGTAAATCAAATAAATAGAATAAAATTAATGTTGTCAAAAGCATTCAAGAGTATAAGTAATGATATAAGTTATGAAGATTCAAATAAATGTAAATTTAAAGAAAGTAAGGTGAAAAAAGATAATAAAGAAGAATGTTTAGCTAAATGTTAATAGTTATAGCAGGTTAGATTTACTTCTAATCTGCTTTTTTAATATTTTAATGGATTATAAATTATCTGAATTGTGTATAATCAATAATCCTAACTTATAAATTTGAGCAACGGACGTAGTCGTTGGCGATATGAAGTGGAGCGACCACTCAGTGGCTTAAGCAAAGAGAATTTTTTAATTATATTTAATAATTTTATCACCAATTGACTAATTTCTTATGATATAATTAAATTTACTATATTAGAAAAGGTGGAGTAGTTATGAAATCACTTAAAGATGCTATATCCTTAGATTACTTAGAGTATGATGTAAGCGAAGATATTAGTGTCCATGAAGGAAGATTTTGTGTTTACTTATATAATAAAAAATATAAATGCCACGGAAAAGTATTTTATAAGATGACCACTCCTATGTCAATTAACTTTAAAGGAAAAATTCTATCTAGAAAAGATTATGATGTAGATATAACATTAGATTATGATAATGCAATACTTGAAGTATATGGATATAAGCCTATAAATGTTACAATCAGTACTGTAAGTGATTTAACTTTAGAAGGTTACATTAATGATGGATATATAAAATCTAAAAATTATTTTGTAGATAGTATAGATTTTTATATTGTAAATCTTGATAGATATTCAGGAAAATTAATAATGCATGAAGATAAGTTATTTGCGGGGAGAATGGAATTTAATATTAATGACTACGAAGTAACCATCGATAAGAGATATGATTTTACAAAAGAATTAAATCGTACTCTAAGAGATAAATCTGGTAGTATAATTACTCATATCGGACGTATAAAAAAGAAAGATGGTAGCTTATTTAAGACTAATAATATAAATGATGTATTGGATAATATTTCTATGGCTCTTAGTTTTATGTGTGGTAGGTATGTTGATATATGTATTGTCAAGGGTTATGAACATGATAATAATATATTTAGATTATGTAGAGAATGTATAGTTAGTCCTTTTAGATTTGTACCAAACTGGAGAGATACAATAGCAAATAATCATAACATTGAGAAATATATGACTCTGATGTGCAAGAAATTAAATGATTTATATTATGGTCATGCAATCAGGCAAGTTATTGATTGGTATATTGAATCTTTGGGTAATACTACTATTGAAAATAATATAATTTCCATGCAAATCGCATTGGAAACTTTATCATATGTTGTTTTAGTAGAACAAAATAAAGTATTAACTGATGAGGAATTTGATGAAAATTTATCGGCTACTAATATTAGAATGCTTCTAAACAGTTGTAAAATTCCAATAGGAAAATTTGAATTGTATTTGTTTGATGAGTATATAGAGAATAAATTTATCGATGGTGTGGATTTGATTATTTATTTTAGAAATAAAATAGTTCACCCTAGTAGAAGAAGAAATAAAGCAACTTTACATGTGGAAGATATGTGGAATATAATTCAAATTGCAATTAGATATGTTGAATTAGTAATATTACATATAATAGGCTACAAAGGAGAGTATTCTAATAGATTAAATGATAGATCCTATGGAGAAGTAGAATTAGTGCCGTGGAATTATTATAAACATGATTAAGGAAAGGATAAGAATTATGAAGTTTTATGGATATAAAAAATGTTCAACAGTGAAAAGAGCTAAAAAATGGTTGCAAGAAAATAATATAGGCTTTGAAGAAATTGATTTAGTTGATGAACCTCCAACTAAAGAAGAGATCAAAAAAATATATGAAGTAAGTGGACAAGATTTAAAAAAATTCTTTAACACTAGTGGTGTAAAATATAGAGAGCTAGGATTAAAAGATATTGTAAAAACAGCTAGTGAAGAAGAATTACTAGATTTACTTGCAAGTGATGGCAAATTAATAAAAAGACCTTTATTAGTAGATCATGAAAAAGTACTTATAGGCTTTAAAGAAAATGAATATAAAGAGAATTTATTATAAAAAAACTTCCTTAGTAAAACTAAGGAAGTTTTTTTATAAAATTAAGCTATATTATCAATATCATTATTATCTTCATTAGCAGTTTGTTTTTGAGCTAAGTTATAAAGTGGTAAACCTATTAATGTTATTAATACACCACCTATAGATACTATAGTATTTGTTAAACCAGCAAAGAATAATTGGTTAACTACTACGAATAATCCACTAGCTATAGCTATTATAGGCATTATTGGATATAGTGGAACTTTATAAGGTCTGTTTAAATCAGGTTGAGTTTTTCTAAGTTTCATAACACCAAAGAATGTTAGAACATAGAAAGACCAAACAGCAAACATAGATAAATCACTTAGTAAGTTAAATTGACCAGATAATGCATACAGTGCAGAAAGTACACCCATAATTAAAGTTGCATTAGCAGGAACACCATTTTTGTTTAAAGCTCCTATATATTTGTATCCTGGTAAAGATTTTTGCTTACCTAAAGTAAAAAGAATTCTTGGTCCAGTTAATAGATATCCATTTATACATCCAAATACAGAAATTAATATACCTACAGTAATTATTTTACCACCCATTGGTCCAAATATTACTTCTGCAACAGCTGAAGCAGGAGAAGCGTAATTTGCTAATTCACTTGCAGGTAATACCCAAAGATAAGCTAAGTTTATTGTTATGTATACAGCCATAACTAAAGATAAACCACCAACTATAGCTTTTGGAAGATCTTTACCTGGATTTTTCATTTCACCAGCTATTGCACCAACATTTATCCAGCCATCATAAGCGAATAATATCGATATTAAAACTTGTCCTATTACAGAACCTGCAGATAAACCTTCACCTACTAAAGGTGTAGTTATAGAGTTATTACCATCACCTTTTATAAAACCAAATACAATTATTAAAACTAGAGGGATTAATTTAGCTATTGTAGATATTGTTTGTATCATACCACTAGTTTTTGAACCAAAAGTATTTAATATACTTATTAATAGTATAGTTCCTACTGTTACAGGAACAACAAAAGCATCGTTTCCTAGAAGTATAGCACTTTGACTACCAAACATAACTGCAATAGCAGCTATTGTTGCAGGGAAGAATAAAACCGATTGCATCCATCCAGTTAATACTCCTAATTTTTTACCATAAATCTCTTCAATATATACCATCATACCACCTGTTTTAGGTATTGCAGCTGAAACCTCTGCAGCAGTTAAACCAGCAGCTATTGTCATAACACCGGCTATAACCCATGCTAACATACCAAGGCCTGGTGCACCTCCAGTTAAAGTATATACTGCTTGAGGTTTAAAGAATACACCACCGCCTATTACCATACCTATAACTGTTGATAAGGCAGCAGTAAGTCCTAAACTTTTCTTTAATTTTTGACTCATAACTTATTTTTCCTTTCGAGTAATTATTTTTGAGTTTAATTATTTCCAGCTTCTTATTTTAAGATAGCTTTTAAAATAATACTTTCTTATTATATATTCATGGGGATAATTTAACAATATGTTTTTTGAATATATAATAAGTTTTTTTTATATAATATAAAAATGCTTAAAATTATAAATTAATTTTAAAATTGCGGTGAAAACAGAAATATTAATTAATCTATTAATTAATATTTCTAAAAGAATATATTTTATGTACAAATAGATAAAAGTGGATAAATAATATATAGTATGTAAAAATGATGTATTAGTGATTATACATATTAATTTATTGTAAAAGATATATAGTAAAGATATAATAAGATTAGTTAAAAGATTTATTGGAGGTAAATATGGACATTAAATCAGGATGCTGGGCTGAAGTAAGTTTAGATAATATAGGATATAATTTAAAAGAAATAAAGAAAACTTTAAATCCTGAAATGAAAATATGTGGAGTAGTAAAAGCAAATGCATATGGAAGTGGTTCAGTTCAAGTAGCAAAATATTTAGAAAAACAAAATGTTGATTTTTTATCAGTAGCGAGAATTGAAGAAGCTTTAGAACTTAGAAAAAACAACATTAAATTGCCTATTTTATGCATGGGATATATTGATGCTTACATGATTGAAGAAGCGATTATAAATGATATATCTCTTACAGTATATAATGTCAATTATGCTAAAGAAGTAGACAGATTAGCCGGTTTATTAAATAAGAAAGCTAACATACATATAAAGATAGATAGTGGAATGAGTAGGCTAGGTTTTTTAGCTTTAGAATCTATAGAGCCTATAACAGAAATTTATGAGCTTAATAATCTGAATATAGAAGGTATTTATAGTCACTTTGCAAAAGCTGATGAGAAAGATAAAACAGATACATTAGAACAACTAAATAAATTCAACTTCGTAATAGATAAGTTAAATAGTTTAAATATAAATATACCATTGAAACATGTGGCTAATAGTGGAGCTATATTAGACTTAAAAGAAGGATTATTTAATATGGCTAGAATAGGAATTATTTTATATGGATATTATCCATCAGATGAAGTTAATATGGATATTATTAAATTAAAGCCGTGCTTAAAGTTAAAGTCTACGGTTACAAATGTAAAAATATTAGATAAAAATATAGGAGTAAGTTATGGATATACATACAAAACTCATGAGAAAACAAAAATAGTCACTATATCTATTGGCTATGCAGATGGATTTAATAGAATACAACATAATCCAAAAGTATTTATAAATGGATATATATTGGATATAGTTGGTAGAATTTGTATGGATCAATGTATGGTTAAAGCTCCTATTGATGCTGAAATATCTATAGGAGATGAAGTTATAGTAATAGATAATGATATTTCTCAACTTTCTGCAGAAGAAAATGCAAAAAGAAATGACACTATAAATTATGAAATATTATGTATGATAAATAGAAGGGTTACAAGAGTTTATAAAGAAAATGATAATATTTACTCTATAAATTACTTATTAAATTAAAATGAGGCTAATAACCTCATTTTTTAATTTTAAATTTGATTTATTAAAAATGTTTATATATACTAGAGTAGATAAATTATTTTTGGGGGATTAAGAATAGATGGAAATTTTATTAAGTGATAAATTAGAGGAATTAAAAATCAATTTGAAAGAAATGGGGAAAGTAGCTATTGCTTATTCTGGAGGAGTTGATAGTAATTTTTTATTAAAAGTTGCAAAAGATACTCTTGGAGAAGAAAATATATTGGCTATTACAATAAGTGCTATGATGCATTCAAGTAGGGAAATTGAAGAGGCAATTAATTATGCGAAAGAATATAAAGTAAATCACTTATTATATAAAGTAGATAATTTGAATTTAAAAGAATTTACTGAAAATGGACCTCTTAGATGCTATTATTGTAAGAAATTTATTTTTAGTAAAATAAAAGAAATAGCTAATGAACATAATATTAAATATATACTTGATGGGACTAATTTAAGCGACCTAGGTGATTATAGACCAGGAATTAAGGCTTTAGAGGAGCTTAATATAATAAGTCCATTAAAAAATAGTAAGTTAAGTAAAGATGAAATCAGAATATTATCAAAAGAATTAAATATAACTACATATAAAAAACCTTCTTTTTCATGTTTAGCGACTAGAATACCTGTATATGATGATATTACAAAGGATAAGTTAAAAATGATAGAAGAAGGAGAGAATTTTTTGCAAGATAACAACTTTAATCAATATAGAGTAAGATTACACAATAATATGGCAAGGATTGAAGTTGATAAAAATGAAATAAACAAATTCTTTAGTGAAGAAATGATAAACAAAATAAATTTAAAGTTTAAAGAAATTGGGTTTAAACATGTTACTTTAGATTTAGGAGGTTATCAAATGGGCAGTATGAATTAACGTAGGAGGAACAAATGAAAAATTATACTTTAATAACACCATGTTTCTTTGGTGTGGAAAAAATGTTAGCAAGAGAAATAAAAGATCTTGGCTATGAAATAATAAAAACAGAGGATGGAAGGGTTACATATAAAACTGATGAATATGGAATTGCAAAATCTAATATTTACCTTAGGTGTGCAGAAAGAGTACATTTAAAAGTAGCTGAATTTGAAGCTAGAAGTTTTGATGAGCTATTTGAAGGTACTAAAAGAATAAACTGGGCAAAATATATTCCATATGGTGGAGAATTCCCTATATCAAAAGCATCATCTATAAAATATAAATTATATTCTATACCAGATATACAGTCTATAGTCAAAAAAGCTGTAGTTGAGAGTTTAAAGAAAAGCTATTTAGAAACAGGAATGATAAAAGAAGATAAAGAAAAATACCCAATTTATGTATTCATACATAAAGATAAAGTAACTTTAACAATAGATACTTCAGGTACTGCTCTTCATAAAAGAGGATACAGAGAAAAAGCTAATAAAGCACCTATTAGAGAAACTTTAGCGGCAGCAATCATGGATTTAGTTCCTTGGAGACCAGGTAGAACTTTGATAGATCCAATGTGTGGTTCTGGAACTCTTTTAATAGAAGCAGCTATGAAAGGTATAAATATGGCACCAGGATTAAATAGAGAATTTATCTCTGAGAAATGGAGAACTATGGATAAAAAAATCTGGTGGGATGTGAGAAGAGAAGCTTACGATAAAATAGATAATGATATAGAATTTAAAATCTATGGATACGATATAGATGAAGAGGCACTTGAAATTGCAAGAGAGAATGCCGAGATAGCTGGAGTAGAGGATTATATTGTATTTAAAAATCAAAATGCATTAGATTTTACAAGCAATGAAGAATATGGATTTATTGTAACTAACCCTCCATATGGAGAAAGATTAGAAGATGCTGATACTGTAAAAATGCTTTATAAGCAATTAGGATATGTATTTAGAAAGCTTAAAAACTGGTCTTATTATCTAATAACTTCATATGAAGATTTTGAAAATGAGTTCGGTCAAGAAGCAACTAAAAGAAGAAAATTATATAATGGTATGTTAAAAAGTAATTTATATCAATATATAGGGCCAAGACCACCTAAAAATAAAAAATAATTAAAAAAACAAATATATTCCCTTAAATTGAATATATATTATAGTAAGTAGATTTAAGGGGGTGTAATTTTGTTTAATAAAAGAAGTAACTTTAGAAGGAGTGTAAAACATAAACAACCTAAAAATTCGAAGAAAACTCCTCAATATGTGGAAGATTATAACGAAGTTATATTAAATGACTTAGTTGATGAAAATAAAGTTGATGAAGTGAAAATGGAAGAAGAATCTATAAGAAAGCCTAAGAAAAAGAAAGGTATCAATTTACCTTTAGGCAATAAG
>NZ_JAGHFM010000107.1 GCF_017888745.1 Terrisporobacter sp.
GAATATTGTCACAGGCCACATCTTTATAACTTCTGATGCCTTTAAATCTAAGAAAAATGCACCTATTATGTAAGCAAATGCCATGGCAAAAAAACCTGTATTGATTTTTGTTTTATATCCTAGTGCAATTGATAAAGCAATTGCTAAAATTACAAATAAACTTATGTTGTTCATAATACTTCCCCCAAAAATATATTTTCTAAACACCTAATAATTTAGCTGGTATTGTTTTAGTCATATAATCTAACTCCTCTTGTGTTATGCCGTTATCGAATAAGAATTGTACATATTCTTCAAATGCAATTTCCCAGTTAGGATTTTCTACTTGTCCACCATCTGTGTTAACCATTACATTTTTGTATCCTACTTTTTTAATTATTTCTAAATTATCTTGTAAGTTACTCTTATATACTCCTCCACCCATCGGTTGAGCATAACACCTTTCTAGAATAACATCATATTCTTTTACTATTTTTATTTGATCTTCATGAGACATTCCAACAACCCAAAACTCTGGATGTGTAACTACTATTTTCTCTACGCCCATCTCTCTAGCTTGAGCTACTACTTTGAATATTTCTTCTGGCGATAAATGTCCTGTTCCTAAAACAGCATCATACTCTTTTATTAGTTCAAAGATTTCTCTTAATGGCTCTACAATTTTACCGTCTTCATCTAGGCATTCAATTCCACCTTCTTTATTATTTTTCTTTAATTGATTTGCTGCATGAGTAGTTGGTAACCATACTACTTTCGCCCCCATCTTTAAAGCCGTCTCAACTGCTATAGGATTTAATCCACCTACTGCATAATTTAAAGTTATACTACCATACATAACAAAATCGTTTTCCTGATTGTATTTAAGCTTGTTATACTCATTTACAAGAAACGCACGATTCATAGTAGTTCCATGGTGTGATTTTAATACAATTCCCTTTGCACCTACTCGTATACCTGCTTCCATCATTTCAAAATCTGTATAGGCTCTCTCTCTTATATCTGGTGCTGAGTGTACATGCATCTCAAATACTCCATTTAATGATATTTTGCTCATACTTTGTCCTCCCATATAATTGTCTTTTGTGTTTTAAGTATACTATATTTTTTCATGCATAGTCTAATACTTAAAGCAATATAATACCTATAGCTTTTTACTATACCCTATGATATCATATAGAATATAATAAAATTTGGAGGGTAATTTATGACATATAAGGAATTACTGTATGTAAAAACTATAGCAGAAGAAAAAAGTATTTCTAAGGCATCTAGAAAATTATACATATCCCAACCTTCTTTAAGTCAAGCGATACAACGTATAGAAGAATCCTTAGGAACTATTCTTTTCAAACGCACAAATACTGGTTTATTGTTAACCTTAGCTGGGGAGAAATACTATAAAATGGCTAATCAGATTTTAAAAATATATGATGATTTTAGACTAGAGGTAAACGATATTAACGAGATGAAAACCGGTAAAATAAATATAGGAATTACGATGCACTTGTCTGTGTATGTATTGCCTATAATCTTGCCAAAGTTCAAAGAAGTCTGTCCTTTTATAGATATTTTTGTATTTGAGAATAATTCTACAGAACTTGAAAAATTATTACTTTCTGGAGAAATTGATTTTGCCATTATGCACGAGCCAAAATCTAAAAAAAATACCTCTATTAGTTATGAATCCTTAGTAAAAGATCCATTCTTATTGGCCATAAGTCCTACTCATTCTTTGGCTAAAAATCATAAATTAGACGAAAATGGAAATTATCCATATATAGACTTAAACCTTTTCAAAGATGAACCTTTTATTATGGTAAATAAACAACAGAGAATAAGACATATTTCAGATAATATACTTCATTTGGCCAATATAAATCCTAATATAGCATTAACTGTTAAAAACTTCGAGTCAGCTAAGCGACTTTCAACACAAGGAATGGGTGTTACTTTTATTCCTTTACAATACTCTAAAATTTCTTCTAATAATTTTTCACCTGCTTACTTTATGATAGATGATAAATATGAAGCTAACTGGGTTATGTGTATAGCTACATTACAAAATTCTTTCCTATCTAAAGCAGATAAAATATTTTTAGATATTGTTAGAAAAGAATTTGTTAATAAAAATGTATAAAGAATAAACTCCCTCATGATTACAGTTACTATTTATACTGTTTATCGTAAGGGAGTTTATTTTCACTTAATTTAAATTATTAGGTACTAATTATGAATTATGTTATTGTTTTACTTATATCAATTTTTACTTATTACAATTTTATATTACTTTTGACTTATTATAATTTTTTATATTGCTTATGCTCCAAATACTTTTAATAATATACCTGCAGCTACTGCAGATCCTATAACACCCGATACATTCGGAGACATTGCATGCATTAATAAGAAGTTTGAAGGATCTTCTTCTTGTCCAACTTTTTGAACAACTCTTGATGACATCGGTACTGCTGAAACTCCAGCTGCCCCTATCATTGGATTTACTTTTCCTCCAGTTAATTTACACATTATTTTACCACCTATAACCCCTGAAGCTGTACCTACAGAGAATGCAGCAAGCCCCATTGCTATTATACCAAGAGTTTGAGCACTTAATAAAGTGTCTGCATTAGTTGTAGCTCCAACTGTTAAACCTAATAGTATAGTAATTATATACATTAAAGAATTTTGAGCAGTTTCTACTAATTTAGGAACAAGACCTGATTCTTTTATTAAGTTTCCAAACATTAACATACCTACAAGAGAGGCAGATGTTGGTAATAAACCTATAACAACTATCATAACTACTATTGGGAATATTATTTTTTCTTTTTGAGAAACTGGTCTAGTTTGTTCCATTTTTATAGCTCTTTCTTCCTTAGTTGTTAGAGCTTTTATTATTGGTGGCTGGATAACCGGTACTAATGCCATATAAGAATATGCAGCTAGTGCTATAGTTCCCAGTAAGTGTGGTGCTAAAGCACCTGTTGTTTGTATAGCAGTTGGTCCATCTGCTCCACCTATTATACCTATAGATGCTGCTTCTGGTCCTGTAAATCCTAAAGCTATAGCCCCTAAGAATGCGAAGAATACACCAAACTGTGCCGCTCCACCAAGTAACATAGTTTTAGGA
>NZ_JAGHFM010000108.1 GCF_017888745.1 Terrisporobacter sp.
CCTGTAAAAATATGTAACTATTTGCACTTATATATCATATAAATAGATAAGCACTAAATATGAAGGAGGTATATAAGTGTGAATAAAAATGAAAATAATATAATGACTAGAAAATTTAATGTTACAGTATTATCTATACCAATTGTGTATGACTTCTTTGGGGACTTTGATCCCAATGGTATGATGTATATACTAGAAGAAGATAAAGATAAAGTTAGAAAAAAAGCTTTGGATAACTTTAATAATAAAGATGAAAATGGAGACCCCCTTCCAATACCTACAGATGAAGTTCAACCACTTACCATAAGGGCAAATGTTGGAGATAAGATAAAAATTGAATTTGAGCATAATGAAGATAGAAGGCTATCTATTCATATGCAAGGACTTGAATATGTAAATATAAAATCAGATGGTGCTAATGTAGGTTTTAATGAAGACTCTACAGTTGGACCAGGAGAAAAAATAACTTATGAGTGGTATGCAGATAGAGAAGGTATTTTCTATTTTAGTGATATGGGAGATACTAGATTTAGCGAAGAAGGAACTAATATACATGGATTATTTGGAGCGCTTATAGTACAAGCTAAAGGGTCTACTTGGACAGACCCTGTGGATGGATGTGAGCTTAGAAGTGGTATATTTGCAGATATTCACAACCCATGCAAACCTAGTTTTAGAGAATATGCAGTATATTTTCACGATGAACTTGAAATGAGAAATCGATTTGGAGGAACAATAATAGATCCTCATACAAACGAGCTGGTAGGGGTAACTGCAATAAGTTACAGATCAGAGCCTATGGTAAATAGAGCTAATTTTATACCACCAAAAGATAAGGGATTTAAATTTTGTAATCCTTGTGATAAATGTGATTTTGTTAATTGTATAGATATAGTAGAACCACCAGAACATCATCATGTAATAGATGGAGAAGATGTGTCTATG
Source organism: Terrisporobacter sp. (assembly GCF_017888745.1). Taxonomy (GTDB): domain Bacteria; phylum Bacillota; class Clostridia; order Peptostreptococcales; family Peptostreptococcaceae; genus Terrisporobacter. Next base: position 946 of record NZ_JAGHFM010000108.1, read on the forward strand.
AGTTCTTGGACTTATGGAGATCCATCAACTTTTATACCAAGAGCTTATAAAGGAGATCCATCAAGATTTAGACTTATACATGGTGGTGTAAAAGAAACTCATGTATTCCATCTTCATACACATCAATGGAGATTAGAACCAGATGATCCTAATTCAACTATAATAGACTCTATATCAATAGGGCCACAAGAATCATATGATATTGATATATTATTTGGAGCAGGAAGTTTTGCTGGTACTATAGGAGATCATATATGGCATTGCCATCTTTATCCTCATTTTCATGAAGGAATGTGGTCTTTATGGAGAGTATTTGATAGATTAGAAACTGGAAAAGACGTAATACTTGAAACTGGAGAAGTTATCCCACCACTATATACGGATGGAACTTATATAAAAGCTTTAAATCCTATTCCTGATAGAGAAATACCACCTGAAAAAGATTTGTGTCATCCTGGATACCCTAATTTTATAAATGGAGAGTTTAGAGAAAGAGCGAATCAGCCACCTTTAGGTATACTAAATCAAGAAGGAAGGAATAAAATATGTCCTACTTGTTTTGAAGAAGCAAATTTTGTAGATAACTTTGCTCCAGGGGCTTTATATGCAGAAAGTTGTCCTAAAGAGAAAAATAAAGATAAAAGATACGATAAAGAATTATATAAATCACACAATAATCCTATAGATAACTGTAATGATGATTGCAAATATAATTTTAGAGACCCAGATGCTGTATTTGAATTATTTGCAGTAGAAGCTAAATTAGTATATAACAGGGCAGGCTGGAATGACCCTTATGGTAGATTTTATATTTCAAAAGAACAAATAGAAGATTATACAAGATGTAAACTTACCTTAGAAAATAGAGAAGAACTAGTTATGAGATATATAGAAGGTGTAGAAAATGGTTATATTGATGCTGAGCCATTGGTGATAAGAGCTAATAAAGGTGATTGTATAGAAGTTAGAACTACAAACTTCTTACCAGAAACATTACCTGCAACAGAATTCCAATTAGAAACAATAACTGATAATGTAGGTTTTCATATACATTTAGTTAAGTTTGATGTTATAACTTCAGATGGAGGAGCAAATGGATATAATAATATGGCTTCTGTATTTTATGGAGAAACTATAATAGAAAGATATTTTGCAAATGATGAATTAAATGCTTGTTTCTTCCATGATCATTTTAATCCAAACTCACATCAGCAACATGGATTATTTGCAAGTCTTATAATAGAGCCTGAAGGATCAACATATCATGACGCTAAGACAGGTAAGCAAATAAAATATGGAACAAAAGCTGTAATAAAGACACCTTCAGGTAGAGTTTTTAGAGAATTTGGATTATTTGTCCATGACTTCGCATTATTGTTTGACAGACATGGAAAAGCATTAAATCCACCTCCATTCCCAGGTTCACATGATGATCCAGGTGTTATGGGTATAAATTACAAGTCAGAGCCATTAAGAGAGAGACTAAATGATAAAGATGATGATCCAGCATATGTATTTAGTTCTATATACCATGGTGATCCAGTGACGCCAATACTTGAAACTTATCCAGGAGATGAAATCGTGATAAGATTGTTAGATGGAGCTCAAGAAGAACAACATGCATTTAATATAAATGGATTAAAATGGAGAAAAGAAATAACAGATAAGAATTCACCGTTAGTTCAAGCTCAAACATTAGGAATATCAGAAGCATTTAATATAAGGATAACAGATGATTATAAAGCCGGAGATTATATTTACTATTTTGGAGGACAAGATGATCTTTGGTTAGGTCTATGGGGAATAATAAGAGCTTATAAAAAGAAAACTGATAAACTACTTCCTATTGATAATTGTACTTTAGGTTTATTGCAAAAAATAAAATTTTGTAAAGATGAAATTAAAAGATGGATAATTAAAAATAAATGTCATCCAAGTAAAAAAGTTAGAGAGTTTCATATAGCTGCAATTCAAAAGGACATTAAGTATAATGATTTTGGCGATCATGATTCAGATGGATTATTATTTGTACCATATGAATATAAAGATGACGTTATAAATGGATATATAGAGCCTATTCCACTTATACTAAGGGCACAAAAGGGCGAATATATAAAACTTACTTTAACTAATTGTTTTGATAAACCAATACCATATCAGGAGTTCCCAGGTGTTCCAGTTGACAAAAAAATTTATCCATCGATGAGAGTAGGTATTACTTCACAATTTTTAAGACTTGACCCAGTAAAAGATAGTGGTGTAAATATAGGTTACAATAATGTAGAACAAACTGTAGAGCCAGGAGAGAGTATAACTTATATATGGTATGCAGATAAAGAGTATGGAACTTGTCTATTATCATCTTTAACAGATATAAGAAACCATAGATATCATGGTCTATTTGGGGCAATAATAATAGAGCCAGAAGGATCAGTGATAGATGGTGATTATAATTGTGGATATGATAAACAATATAGAGAACAGGCAACTATTATAAAGGATAATAATGAGAAATTTAAAGAATTTGTGTTATTTATGCATAATGGAATAAGACTTTTAGATAAGGAAGGTAAATTAATACAAACTAATCGAGAAGTAGGAGAAGATGGAGAAGTGGAGCCAGTAGATTTTGAAGATAGAGGTGAAAAAGGATTTAACTATCGCTCAGAGAGATTTTTTAATAGATTGAAATTTAATGATGACATTTCTAAAGTATTTAGCTCTAAGACACATGGAGATCCAGCTACACCAATATTTGAAGCTTGTCCTGGTGAAAAAGTAATAGTAAGGCTTTTAATGCCTGGAGATAAGCCTAGAAATATTTGTTTTGTGCTTCATGGTCATGAATGGAAAGCCCAACCAGATGATCCGTTTACAAGAATAATATCAGCTCAAGGTGCTATGAGTGTAGGTAATGTATTTAATATTGAACTATTAGATGGAGCATCTATGATACCTGGCGATTATTTATATAGATCAGGCATAATAAAATGGGATATAGAGTCAGGTATGTGGGGTATTATTAGAATAAAGAAATAGAAATAAACAATATTGATGATATAATCTATGTAATTGAAGATTTTTATGATTATACAGTTGAAATGAGTAGTGCTAGAAATATTGCTCAGAATATCAAAAGTTATATTATAAATAAATATTAAAATATAGCAGCTTAATATAATTAGATAATAAAAAGGAAGATAAATTTTCTTCCTTTTTATTATGAGTTTACTACTATTAGCGAGGTTCTAGATCGATTTTTTAATATTAGCACATATTTGTATAACTTTTTAATATTCTCACATAATGGTTAGCTTCCCTTAATACATGATCTGCAAGAAGTGGTAGTATTATAGATTTTATTTTACATTGATCAATACCGATTGTTCCTGTTTGTTTGAAATCTTTAAACTTAATTGTTTGATTTAGAGTTTCATTTGTAATACTATCTATTGTTATGTTTGTCATATTTTGTGCTTCTTCCATTAAATCTTTGTACTCATTTGCAAAATTATTTGAAGCATTAACTAATTCACCTTCAGATGGATCAAGCAATCCTCTAATAAATAAAGCATGTTCCATCATAATCTGATCCCAAAATAGTTCTGTTTCTCTTATATCCTTATCATCAATATCTATTCCATTTTCTAGATCAATGATAAATGAGCGATATAAATTTGCCTCTCTTAGTATATGTTTAATAAGTAGAGGATAATTTACGGTGAATAGAGTACAAGATAACATTCCATCTAATATTCTTTCTTTTAAGTTAATTAGTCCGTCCAGTAATTTTATAGCATTGCAGTTTAGCATTTTTACATAATTTATCAAATCACAACTAATTTGTGGATTTCTTCCACTATGCAATTTTGATTCTGCCATAGTTATATTCTGATTTATTTCTATCCCTGTATACTTTGATGTTGTTTGTTCTGTACTAAAGGTGTAATCAGTAATAATTTCTCCGGATTTTAATACATTAGATCTAATTACTCCGTTACTAGCGCTGACAGCACAGAATAATAATTTTTCAAATTGTGTTTTATAATGATCTGCTTCACTAGCAAGTTTTGAATCTTTAGGTGTAAATCCTGCATCTAAAAAGATTGAATGCTCTTTCATGATTCTTGAAAAAAACAAGTGCAATTCAAGTGACAAAACAACGTATTTTTGAGTATTCATCATATTGCCTTCCCTATAACTTAGATATTCTATTCTATTTTATTCTGAAAATTATATTTTGTTCATAGGATTACAAAAGTAGAGTGTTGATTCAAAGAGTACTATTTAAAGTATATATAGTAAGGTC
>NZ_JAGHFM010000376.1 GCF_017888745.1 Terrisporobacter sp.
ACTATATTATTTATATGTTTTGTAATAATATATACTGATATTTAATAATAGAATAAAATTCCCCTTAATATATTATATGAGGAAAATATATTAGGGTGGATTTTATGAATTATTACATTAATTGGTCACTCTATGGGAGGTGCCATATCTATTAGATGTTTATCAAATTATAATTCGTTGGGTGTGTCAAGACTATGCCTTCTTGGTGCAGCAGCTCCTTCATGGGTAAAAACTTTTTATTAATAATTAGAAAACTAAAAATTATACAAAATATAAAGAAAGTGTGTTACCATTATTGTATAGGCTGACCCCAAAGTATAACTGAGGGGAAAGAAATTAGTATTTATTTTGTATTATATTAAGTATTATAAAATACTTATACTGAAATCCTTTGCCTAATAACAAAGGATTTTTTTAATACTATAATTTAATCAGCTGAACAAGTAATGGGGGGGGATTTATTATGAAGAAAATTTTATCAATGACTTTATCATTATTTATATCAGCATCAATCTTAGTAGGCTGTAGTAATACAACTACAAAGGAAGAGAATGCAATTGAAAATACATCAGTAAGTATTGGAGCACCAGATGGTTTACCAGCAATAGCTATATCGAAATTGGCTGGGGAAAAGCATCAAATAAAAGATAATTATGAAGTTAAGTATATTTTAGAAGGGACTTCAGATGCATTATCTACAGATGTGATGAAAGAGGCTCTTGATTTAGCAATTGTTCCATCTAATATGGCGGCTGTAGCTTATAACAAGACTTCAAATTATAAAATACTTGGAACTGTAGGAATGGGATCTTTTTATTTAGTAAGTAGCGATTCTTCTGTAACAGGATTAGATTCTTCACTTTCTGGTAAAGAAGTTGGAGCAATAGGGAAAGGTTTAACACCGGATATAACAGTTCGATCACTTTTAAAAGAACAAGGAGTTGATTCTTCTACTGTAATTTTTAACTATTCTAATGAAGCTAGTGATTTGGTGCCTTTACTAGCAACTAATAAGCTAACTACAGGAATAGTGCCAGAACCAGCGCTAACTGGTTTACTTTCCAAAAATTCAGATTTGAAAGTAGTATGTAGTCTAAATGATACATGGAAAAGTGTTTTTAAGAATGAAAATGGGTATCCTCAATCAACTTTAATAGTTAAATCTTCTTTTGCAGAAAAAAATACTGAATTTATCAATAATTTTATAAAAATAATAGCTGAAAATACTGATTGGATTAATAAAAATCCTAAAGAAGCAGGTGAATTTGCAGAGGAATTTGGTGTTACAGTACAAAAGGATGTATTGCAAAAAGCTATAGATAGAACTAATCTTAAGTTTATTTCAATATCAGAATGTAAAAATGACTATATAAATTATTATGAAAAACTATTCAACTTTAACCCAAAAGTACTAGGAGGTAGTGTACCAGAAGAGGATATTTATTATACAAAATAATAATTTAAATATAACTAAAA
>NZ_JAGHFM010000109.1 GCF_017888745.1 Terrisporobacter sp.
CTATGTATCATTGGTCTCATTTAGAGCTAAGAAGATATTTTGGTATAGAGGCACCTTTAAGTCCAAGGACTTGTAAATCTATATGGGATAGATGTAATGAAATAATAAATAGTGATGATTTTAGTGCAAGAGCTATGATAAAAAAATCTAATGTTAAATATATAGGTACAACAGATGATCCTATAGATAATTTAGAGTATCACATAAAAATATCAAAAGATGAAAACTTTGACTGTGAAGTTAAACCAAGCTTTAGACCTGATAAAGCTCTTAAAATACAAGGAGCAGATTTTGCGAACTACATAAAATTATTAGGTGAAACAGAAAATACAGAAATAAAAGATTATGAAACTTTATTAACTGTATTAGAAAAAAGATTAGATTTCTTTGTGGAAAATGGTTGTCAAATAACTGACCATTCAATTGAAAGAGTTTACTTTAGAGAAGCTAGCTTAGAAGAAGTTGATAACATATTTAAAAAAGCTTTAGCTGGAGAAGGGCTATCTTTAGAAGAGATAGAAAAATATAATACTTTAACTATGATAAGCTTAGGAAGAATGTACAGCAAACGTAATATGGTAATGCAATTACATATAGGTGCCCTTAGAAATAACAACACTAGAATGTTCAAAAAATTAGGTGCCGATGTGGGATTTGATAGTATAGATGATGGAGAAATAGCAACTGGTATATCTAGATTATTAGATTCATTAGATATGACAGACGAACTTCCAAAAACTATATTATATTGTTTAAATCCAAAAGATAACGAAGTTCTAGGAACAATGATTGGTAACTTCCAAGGTGGAGGAGTTGCAGGTAAAATTCAATTCGGTTCTGGATGGTGGTTCAACGATCAAAAAGACGGAATGGAAAGACAAATGATGGCTTTATCTCAACTTGGACTTATAAGTCAATTTGTTGGTATGTTAACAGATTCAAGAAGTTTCTTATCATACACTAGACATGAATATTTCAGAAGAATTTTATGTAACTATATAGGTGGCCTAGTAGAAGATGGAGAATATCCTTGCGATATGGAAATACTAGGTGAGATTATAGAAAACATATGCTACAACAATATAAATAGATATTTACAAAAGTAATTTTAAGAAGGTAGGCTTTAGGCCTATCTTTTTTATATTTTAAGGGATTATAAATTATCTGAATTGTGGATAATTTATAATCCCAACTGATAAATTTGAGCAACGGGCAAAGCCGTTGGCGACATGAACGAAGTGAATTTTTTTACTTAGAAAGGCATTATAGTACTTTTATAAAAGGCGAATTTGAGATATTAAAATGAGCTTGATTAAATCAAGCTCATTTATAGTATGTATTAAGTTGATAGATATTAAGATTTTTTTATCTTACATAAATCTCTATTTAAAACATATACAAGTTTTGGAGGAAAAGCATCTGATGCCATTTTAGCAATATCATCTATACTACTATCCTTTATCATTTCTATCATAGGGTTATCAAGTAATTTAGCAAAGTACTTTTCAAATACAGCTTTTGCTTCTTCATTTTCAAGTATTGATGTTATAGAAGATGCTGAAGAGAATACATCATCACTAATATTTAATTCAGTGATTTCAACATCATCATATTGTGTTACTAAATCTTCATCAAACCAGTTTGCGGCAAATCCACCTTTTCCTTGTGTACATTCGTAAGCTGGATTAGGTTCATCTACTTTGTTGAAGAATGCATAGTCACTAAATTCTTTTCCATCTTTAGTAGCTATAACTTTAATATCATTGTGCCCATCAACTAATTTTACATTTTCAAATACAAATGTGTATTTTCCAACTAAAGTTTGTATTTTTTCATTATTTACAAATAAAGTTACTTCATCACAGTTAGAATAAACTTTTATATTTATAGTATCACTAGCTCTATCTATGAATCTCTTACTTGCTATATGAGCAAATAAGTCCTTAGACCAAGCTGCTTTATAAGCATAGAATCCGTCTTTTTTGATTTTACGGTCGAATGTAACTAATCCTTTGTTATTTCTACCTTGAACTCCACCTTCATCTCTTATAGCAGATCCAAAGTCGAAGAAGTTCCATACATATGTACCCCATAAGAATGGTCTTTCTTCAAATATTTTTATTAAAGTTTCATGGTAAAGAGCATGATATTCTTCTGTGTAATCGCCTACATCAGGGCTATCAGTATGGTATTTTATTATACCTTCAGCACCGTATTCAGAAAGCCCAAGACATCTATCTGGATTAGTAGCATGGTAAGAATCTAACCAAGTCGCAAATTCTTCAACTTTACCAGTATACCATCCATAGTATTTATTGTAAGCTATTATATCAGTATAGTAGTTGTATTCATCGTCATCAGGAACCATAGCAACATTAGCTTGAGTAGTTAGACGAGTAGGATCTTCCTTATGAGTAAGATCATTTAAGTCTTTAACCATTTGTCTAACTTCAGGTCTATCTCCACCTATTTGTATTTCATTTTCAACACCCCACATTATTATAGAAGGGTGATTGAAGTTTTGGCGAATTAATTCAACCATTTGAGATTTAGCATTTTCACCAGTAAGGTCAGTTTTAGATGCCACTGATATAAATGGTATTTCAGCCCAAACAACCATACCTTCTTTATCACATAAATCATAGAAGAATTGACTATGTTGGTAGTGTGCAAGACGTATTGAATTAGCGCCTACTTCCTTTATAAGCTCCATATCAAGGATTTGATCTTCTTCTGATATTGCCCAACCTTTATCTTTTTTATCTTGATGTCTAGAAACACCTTGTAATTTCATGTGTTCTCCGTTTAAGAAGAAACCTTCATTAGCATCAAAATGGAAGTATCTTAATCCGATTGGTATATTTAACTCATCAACTAAGTCGTTATCTTTAGTTAAAGTTAAATTAACATTGTAAAGATACGGATTTTTTACTCCATTCCAAAGTATTGGATTTTCTATAGTTACAGGTAATGATAATTCATCATTAGCATTAGCTTTTAATAAAACATCTTTACCAATACACTTTACTAAATTTCCTTGTGCATCAACTATATCAGCCCAAACTCTTATAGTTTTGTCATCACTAGAATCATTTGTCAGTTTAGTTTTTATAGTTAATTTAGCTTGTTCATTAGTAACTTGGTCTTGAGATATATATACTCCTAGAGAACCTTTATCCATTAAATCAAAATGAACATCTTCAGTTACTATTATATTTACATCTCTGTACATTCCACCATAGAAAGTGAAGTCTGCCATTAATGGATAAACATCATCAACTATTGTGTTGTCTGCTTTAACAGCTATAGTGTTTATTTCACCAAACTTAACTACATCAGTAATATCATATATGAATATAGAGTAACCACCTTTATGTTGCCCTAAATGTTTTCCGTTTACATAAACATCAGATATACTATTTACAGCACCAAATTCAATATATATTTTTTTACCTTGGTATATTCTATCTAATGAAAGTTCTTTTCTATACCAGCAAGCACCTTTAAAATATTCGTTACCGTTAGCACCATCTATTGCATTCCAAGTATGAGGTACATTTACAGTTTCCCAAGATTTTGTATCAAAATTATTTAAATAAGCATCAGATTTATCTTCTTTTATAAATTTCCAATTAGAATTAATATTTAATATTTTTCTCATTTCAACTACTCCTTGAAGTATATTTTTATATATTTTATCATGGAAAACGCATTTTTAAAGGTGAAAATAGTAGATAAAAGTAAAAAATAGTAGAATGTTATTATATAATAGAATAAATAATTAAATTTATAAGAGGGATATAATATGAAAATAAATAAAGAAGAGATAGGTCATTTATATGATATAGTCATTTCGATTGTATCTTTAAATTTTATAATAAAAGATAATAAATATAATAAAATAAGTAAAATAGATACAACTGAGCTACCAAATAAATTTCAAGAGATAGGCTTAGGTATATGTAATAAAATGAATGATGTATTGTTAGAATCAAATACTAATAGTGTATATTGTCACGAAGATGATTCAGGACTTAGATATATGAGTTTTGGAATATATGATTTAGAGGTTTTAGTAGGAACTATAACTATGGGTCCATATTTAAACTATAAAGATGTAAACAATATTATTGATGCAGATATTCCTAAAAATATATACGACTGTATACCTATAATAAATTACAATAAGGAAAAGTCTTTAGCAGATATTGTAATAGCAGTTACAAATTCATCTATTAATAAAAGTGAATTTATAAATATGAAATCAGAAGAGATTAAAAAAACGAATAAGGTATATACATTAGATAATTATAAAAATGATATATTAGAAATTAAAAAAAGATATGCTTTTGAAAGGGAAGTTTTACATCATATTAGTAATGGAGATGAAAAAAAAGCATTAGATACAATGAATAAGTTTAACATAAACTCATTGGAAAGGTTTCCAGATATGCCAATAAGAAATGCAAAAAACTTGATAATAAGTATAAATACTTTAGCTAGGAAAGCTATAGAGAAGAATAATATAGATGAATATTATTTACACAGGGTATCTGAAAAGTTTGCCTTAAAAATAGAATATGCAAATAGCTTAAAACAATTAAATCAATTAACTATTGAAATGATAAAAGAATATTGCAATCTTGTAAATAAGTGTAGTAATAACAATTACTCTATTTTAGTTTCAAAAGCAATAAATTACATAAAACTAAACTTTAATCAAGAAATAGGTCTATCAAAAATATCTAAAGATTTATTTGTACATAAAACCAACTTGGCTAAAAAATTTAAAGAGGAAGTAGGGAAAACTACAGCTGAATATATAAATGAGACTAGAATAAAAGAGTCTAAATATATTCTTCAAAATACAACATTATCAATAGAAGATATTGCTTATTGTGTTGGATATAATGATAAAAAATACTTTTCTAAAGTTTTTAAATCCATAGAAAAGATATCGCCTAGTGAATACAGAAAATATAAAGATATATAATATAAAAAACAATATATGGAAAAAAGACGGAGTTAAAAAATCTGTCTTTTTTTGTGAAAAATATAGGAAAAGGATTGTAATAAATATGAATGTATGGTAGTATACAAGTATAAAATTAAAACTTTAACAATATATGAAGGCGGTAATTATGGAAAATATATTTGATAAATACGAGAAAAAACAAGACTTTTTAGTATGCGTTGACTCTGATGGTTGCGCAATGGATACTATGGAAATAAAGCATAGAGAGTGCTTTGCACCAGAAATGATAAAAACTTGGAATTTACAAGAAAATGAAGAATATATATTAAATCTTTGGTATGACTTAAATTTATATACTCAAACTAGAGGTATAAATAGATTTAAAGGTTTAGCTGAAACTTTTAAAATAATAAGTGAAAAAGGAATAGAAATAGAAGATCTTGATAGTTTACTAAATTGGGTTGACACAACTAATGAATTATCAAATCGATCATTAAAAAATGAAATAGAGAAAACTAATAGTAAAGCTTTAAAAATGACTCTTGAGTGGTCTTTAAATGTTAATGAAGCTATAGAAAATTTACCAAAGGGTGACGAGCCTTTTGAAAATGTAAAAGAAGGATTAGAAACATTATCTAAGATAGTAGATATTTCAGTCGTATCATCAGCAAATGGAGAAGCTTTAAACGATGAGTGGAGTAGAAATGAATTAGTTCCATATCTAAGAGCATTACTAGGACAAGAAGCTGGAACTAAGCAACACTGTATAGCTGAACTAAAGAAAAAAGGTTATGATACTGATAAGATATTAATGGTAGGAGATGCACCTGGAGATTTACAAGCGGCTAAGAATAATGATGTAAGATTCTATCCTATATTAGTAAATAAAGAAGGATTCTCTTGGGAAAGGCTAGTAAATGAGGCAGTTCCTAAATTAATGAATGGAGAATTTGATGAAGTGTATCAAAATCAATTAATAGAAGAATTTAATAACTCTTTAAAATAATAAATTTATATTGGGGTGAAGAATATGTTATATCCAATAATGACAGAAACTAGACAAGTTATAGATTTAAATGGAATTTGGAACTTCAAACTAGACAAGGGTACTGGATTTGAAGAAAAATGGAATGAAACAGGATTAAAGGATTCTATAAGAATGGCAGTTCCATCTTCTTATAATGATTTAGTAGAAGGTTCTGAATTCAGAGACCATATGGGCTGGGTATGGTATGAAAGAGAATTTATAATAAATAGAAATATGTTAGATGAAAGGGTAGTTCTTAGATTTGGATCAGCTACTCATCATGCTAAAGTATATGTTAATGGACAATTATTAGTAGAACATAAAGGTGGATTTACTCCATTTGAAGCTGAATTAAATGAAGTTGTTACTGTAGGGAAAAACAGAGTAACAGTTGCAGTAAACAACGTATTAGACGAAAGTACATTACCAGTAGGTATAATACAAGAAATTAAATTACCAGATGGATCAACAAAAACTACAAATCCAGTAAACTTTGACTTCTTTAACTATGCTGGAATTCATAGACCAGTAAAAATATATACTACTCCTAAAACTTTTGTAAAAGACGTTACTATAGTAACTGATTTTGAAGATAATTTAGGCAACGTAGACTATGAAGTTGAAGTTAAAGGGGAGGCAAAGGTTGTTGTTAGTATATTAGATGAAGATAACAACATAGTAGCTAAAGGTGAAGGTGCAAAAGGTAATTTAGAAATAGAAGATGTTAAGTTATGGGAGCCAATGAATGCTTATTTATATAACTTAAAAATTGATTTAGTAAATAATAATGAAATAATAGATACATATGAACAACCTTTTGGTGTAAGAACTGTAAAAGTAGAAGATGGAAAATTTTTAATAAATAATAAACCATTTTACTTTAAAGGATTTGGAAAACATGAAGACTCTCATATACATGGAAGAGGATTTGATGAAGCATTAAATGTTAAAGATTTCAACTTAATGAAATGGATAGGAGCAAACTCATTTAGAACAGCTCACTACCCTTATTCAGAAGAAATAATGAGACTTGCTGACAGAGAAGGTATAGTTGTAATAGATGAAACTCCTGCTGTTGGTGTACATTTAAACTTCATGGCTACAATGATGTCTGGTGCAGAAAAAAGAGATACATGGAAAGAAATACAAACTTTCGAGCATCATCAAGATATAATAAGAGAATTAGTAGCAAGAGATAAAAATCATCCATGTGTAGTAATGTGGTCAGTTGCAAATGAACCTGCATCAGATGAAGAGGGTGCAGATGGATACTTTAAGCCGCTTATAGAATTAACAAAAGAGCTAGATCCGCAAAAAAGACCTGTGACTGTAGTTACATACCTAATGTCTACTCCAGATAAATGTAAAATAGCTGAGTTAGTGGATGTACTTTGTTTAAATAGATACTATGGATGGTATGTAAATGGTGGAGATTTAGAAGCAACAAAAATGTACCTAAATGCAGAGCTTGAAGGATGGAACAAAAGATGTCCAGGTAAACCAATAATGTTCACTGAATATGGTGCAGATACAGTTTGTGGTATGCGTGATACTACTTCAGTAATGTTTACTGAAGAATATCAAGTAGAATACTTAGAAGCTAACCATGAAATAGTAGATAAATTCCCTAATTTCATTGGAGAACAAGTATGGAACTTCGCTGATTTTGCAACAAGTCAAGGTATAATACGTGTTCAAGGAAATAAAAAAGGAATATTCACTAGAGAAAGAAAGCCTAAAATGGCAGCACATTATTTACGTAATAGATGGCACAATATACCTGATTTTGGATATAAAACTAAGTAATTGAAAAGTTATATAAAATCAGTTAGATAATAAGTACAATAATAAATAGCTAAATAAAGATATGGAGAGAATTCTCTCCGTATCTTTGGAATAAATTAAAAAAATTTTATCATATACTAGTAGTATACTAGTATAAAAACCGATAAGGGGGACATAAAATGGTAAATTTAAAAGCAAAACCGTATAATCTTGATGAACAAGGTATAAAATGGGTAAAAGATACAATAGCAAATATGACTATAGAAGAAAAAATAGGTCAATTATTTGTAAACATGGGTGCAAGCCGTGATGAAGAATATTTAAAAAGTATAGTAGACAATTATCATATAGGTGGAGTTAGATATAATCCAGGTAAAGCTGAAGAAGTATATGAACAAAATAGAATACTTCAAGAAAACTCTAAAGTACCTCTATTAATAGCTGCTAACACAGAAGCAGGTGGTAATGGAGCTTGTACAGATGGTACATATGTTGGTAGTGAAGTTAAAATAGCTGCGGCAAACGATCCTAAATATGCTTATGAAATGGGTAGAGTATCTGGTGTAGAGGCAGCAGCAATAGGATGTAACTGGAGTTTTGCTCCAATAGTAGATATAAACAGAAACTGGAGAAACCCAATAATATCAACAAGAACTTGGTCTGCTGATGTAGAGCAAACTTTAGAATTATCTTTAGAGTACATGAGAGGTATTCAAGAAAGTGGTATAGCTCCTGCTGCTAAACATTTCCCTGGAGATGGTATAGATGAAAGAGATCAACATTTATCTTTCGCTCCAAACTGGTTATCTGTAGATGAATGGGATAATACATTTGGTAGAGTTTATGGTGGATTAATCGAAGCTGGACTTCCATCAATAATGGCAGGTCATATAGCATTACCAGAGTATGTACGTCACTTTAATCCACAAGCAACTCAAGAAGAAGTATTAATGCCAGCTACATTAAGTAAATATATATTAACTGATTTATTAAGAGAAAAAATGAACTTCAATGGTTTAGTAGTAACAGATGCATCTCATATGGTTGCAATGACTTCAGCAATGAAACGTAGTGAAATGTTACCAACTGCTATAGCTGCAGGTAGTGATTTATTCTTATTCTTCAATGATCCAGATGAAGATTTCGGATACATGATGGATGGATACAAAAAAGGAATAATAACTGATGAAAGATTAGAAGAAGCTTTAACTAGAATATTAGGAACAAAAGCTGCTTTAGGACTTCATAAAAAAGCTAAAACTGAAATATTACAACCTAAAGAAGAAGCTATGGCTAAAATAGGATTACCTGAAAATACTGCTATAGAAGCAGAAGTATCTGATAAAGCTATAACTTTAGTAAAAAATAAAGAAGGTATATTCCCTATTACTCCTGAAAAACATAAGCGTGTTTTACTTGTAGAAGTAAAAGGTATGGAGAGTGGATTTGGTAAATTAATGGCTATGATGAATGGTGGTAAAAAATCACCAATCGAAAACTTAAAAGAATTATTAGAAGCAGAAGGTTATGAAGTTGAGATATATGAATCTCCAATGGATAAAATCATGAAACTTCCTAAAGAAGAACTTATGGGAGCTATAATGAATGTCTATGCTCAAAAACGTCCAATATCTACTTTAACAGATAACTATGATTTAATAATAAATGTTGCTAATGTTGCGCCAAATACTCATCAACGTATAGAGTGGCCAGCAAGTAAAGGTACTCCAGATATACCATTCTATGTAAATGAAGTACCAACAATATTTGTTTCAATACAATCTCCATTCCACTTAGCTGATGTACCTCAAGTTAAGACTTACATAAATGCTTATGATGGAAAAGAAAGCACATTAAAAGCATTAGTTGAAAAAATGGTAGGACGTTCTGAATTTACAGGAGTAAGTCCAGTAGACGCATTCTGTGGATTATTAGATACTCAATATTAATATAAAAATTATTAAATTAATAATATAATATAGATAAACGGTAAATTTTAAAGTGATTTACCGTTTATTTTTTAGATATTAATAGTATAAGAACTATATAAATATTAATTTATTATAAAAAGAAGGTGTAAATAATGAAAAAGATTATATTTTTTGATATAGATGGAACTTTGATAGATTGTATGAACAATCTTAAAGATATTACCCAAAAGGTCAAAGATGCAATAAGAAATGTGCAAAAAAATGGAGATTATGCTTTTATTGCAACAGGAAGACCTTATGCTTTTTTACCTAAACCTTTGATAGATTTTGGATTTGATGGGTTTATATTAGTCAATGGTGCTCACATAATAATTAATAATAAAACTATTTACAGCGATCCAATTGATAAAGAGTTTATAAAGGGTCTAGTTGATGAGCTTGAAAATAATAAAGTTGAATATGTATTACAAGGTGAGCAAAATTGTTATATGAGAAATGAGTTTTGTAATTTTCATAACTATCTAGATAAAATCGGTATAGAAAAAACATATGTCAAGGATAATTATAATACTGATGAAATTCTTGTTCATAAAATAGAAATGCTATGTCCCGATGATGAAACTGAAGATTTATGTTTATCACTAATAAAAAATAATCCACAATGCGATTATTTTAGTAGTATAAATAAAAGAGCTATTGAAGTGTATTTAAAGAAAAATACTAAGGCCAATGCAATTTTACAAGTAATAGATTATTTAAACATATCTATAGAAAATACATTTGCTTTTGGTGATGGAAAAAATGATATAGAGATGTTAAGGGAAGTTAAATATGGTATAGCTATGGGAAATGCTTCAGATGAAGTAAAGAAACATGCTAAATATGTGACCGATAGTGTAAAAAATGATGGGGTAGCTATTGGAATTGAGAAGTATGTAATGAATTAAAAAAGTTATAATGTAAAAATAATATGATTTAAATAAAACAAATAGCTTAGTACATACAAAATGAATATGCTATTATTAAATTAATAGAATTTATTGTTAAATATAAATTTGAAAGGGGATTTAAATGGGGAAATATAACTTTGATAGAATTATAGAGAGAAAAGGAACAGATTCTGTTAAATATGATTTAGAAGTCTCTATGCCACATGCGCCAAAGGATTCTCTTCCATTATGGATTGCAGATATGGATTTTGCATGTGCACCAAAAATAATTGAAGCTTTACATAAAAGGATTGATAGAGAAATTTTTGGATATAGTAAATTTTCTACAGATGCTTATTTTGGTGCAGTATGTGGTTGGTTCAAAAGAAGATTTAATTGGGATATAAATAGGGAAGCTATTGTATATAGTCCAGGAGTGGTACCTGCATTTAGTTTCTTAATACAAATGTTAGTGGAAGAAGGGGAAGGTGTAATAATACAAAAACCAGTATATTATCCTTTTGAAGAAAAAATTAAAGCTAATAATAGAAAATTAGTAAACAATGCTTTAAAATTTGAAAATAATAAATATGTCATGGATTATGAAAATTTTGAAGAATTAGCAAAAGACCCTAATAACAAATTATTTATATTATGTAGTCCTCATAATCCTGTGGGAAGAGTGTGGGATGAAGAAGAGTTAAGAAAAATAGTAGATATATGTAGAGAAAATAATTTGTGGATAATATCAGATGAGATACATTGTGATATAACAAGAAAAGGTATCAATCATAAACCACTTGAAGTAGTTTGTCCAGACTATAAAGATAAAATAATAACTTGTACAGCTCCAAGCAAAACTTTCAACTTAGCTGGTATGCAGTTATCAAATATAATAATAAATAACATAGAAATTAGAGAAAAATGGGTTGAAAGAATATATGGAGCAATAAATTTACATGATCCAAATCCTTTTGCAATAGAAGCCATAAAAACAGCATATAATGACTGTGAAGATTGGCTAGATGAAGTAAATGAATATATAGATGATAACATTGATTATATAGAAAACTTCATCAAAGAAAATTTACCAAAAGTAAAAATGACAAAGCCAGAAGGAACTTATTTAGTGTGGCTAGATTTTAGAGAGTATGGACTAAGTGGCAAAGAATTGGAAGAAATTATGGTTTATAAAGCAAAGGTGTTATTTGATGAGGGATATATTTTTGGAGTAGAAGGAGACGGTTTTGAAAGAATAAATGTTGCAGCACCAAGAAGTATTATTGAAGAGTGTATGAGAAGAATAAAAACTGGACTTGAACTTGTTGAATCATCAAGTTTAATATAGATTATTATATTTAGTAAAAAAATTCACTTCGTTCATGTCGCCAACGACTGCGTCCGTTGCTCAAGTAACAAAGTTGGAAATTATATGTTATCTACAAATCAGATAACATATAATTTCCTTACAATTAAAAAATGCTATGAACATAGAATCATAGCATTTTTTTGTTTATTTTTTATTACATTCCTTTAAAATTAAAGAAACATCTTCAAGTGTTACACCATTGAAATCTTTTCCATTTACAGTAACTACAGGAGCTCTACGACAAGTACCTACGCATCTTGTAGTATTTAAAGTAAATTTAAAATTATTAGTAGTATCACCTGAATTTATGCCTAGTAATTTTTCAAATTCAGCAAGTATTTTGTCACTATTATTTTTAGAACATGTACGTCCAACACATACATTTATTTTAAATTCTCCTCTAAGCTCAGTAGTAAAGTAAGAATAGAAATTTACTATATTTTTAACTTTTTCATAAGGAACATTTAATTTTTCAGAAATATAAATTTGCACTTCTTTTGGTAAATATCCAAATATAGATTGAGCATGATGTAAAGCTCGGATTAAGTCATCATTATTTCCTTTAAGAGAGTTTATAAATATATCTAATTCATAGAATAGATCTTTGTTACGAGAAATAAAATTGAACATAAAAAATCTCCTTTAAATTGATTAAATATACTTTTGACATCTTATAAAAAATTATATCAAGTATATTTTAATAGATAATATAAAAATCACCAAAAATAATTTTAAACATGATTATTACTGATACCCTTAAATCATATAACATAAACTTTTAATAAGGTATATTGTGGATTTATGATATAAAAAGTATTGACTATAATAACAGTATTATCTTAATGTATAAATAGGATAAAAATATAAAATAAAAATATTTTTTGATTAAGTAATGACTAGATTTAATTATAAATATCAATGTTTAAGGGGAAGAATATAATGAAAAAGAAAGTAACAATAGCAGGAAGTTTTATAGTTGACTTAATGGCAAGAACACCACACTTACCAAAACCAGGTGAAACAGTAAAAGGTCTAACGTTTAAAATGGGACCAGGAGGAAAAGGATCAAATCAAGCAATAGCAGCTAAAAGAGCAAATTGTGATGTAGTATTTATATCAAAAGTAGGTAAAGACGAGTTTGGTGAAATGGCTCTTAATACTTTTAAAAATGAAGGATTAGATACTAAGTACATATTTGAGGATGAAAAATTACAAACAGGGACAGCTTTAATAATAGTTGATGATGTAACTTCTCAAAATGAAATAGTTGTAACATCTGGTGCTTGTGATAATATAACTAATGAAGATTTAGAAGTTTGTAAAGATGCCATTAAAAACTGTGATATATTCTTAACTCAATTGGAGATAAATAGAGAAGCTATAGAATCAAGTATAAAATTAGCTCATGAAAATAATGCAACAATCGTATTAAATCCAGCTCCAGTTCAAGAAATAAGTGAAGATATATTAAGATTAGTAGATATAATCACTCCAAATGAAGTGGAAGCATCAATTCTTACAGGATATGAAGTTAGAACTGTAGAAGATGCTAGGAGTGCGGCTATTATACTTCAAGAAAAAGGTATACCTAACGTTGTTATAACATTAGGGAAGTTGGGTGTTTATGTAAAAAGCAAAGCTGAAGAAAGATTCATAAAAGCCTATACTGTAGATGCAGTGGATACAACAGGTGCAGGAGATGCTTTTAACGGAGGATTTGTAACAGCTTTATCTGAAGGAAAAGATATATTTGAATCTGCTAGATTTGGTAATGCTTTAGCTGCATTATCTGTAACAAAAATAGGAACAGCACCATCTATGCCTACTAGAGAAGAAATAGAAGAATTAATGAAATAGATTTTAGAGACTAGATAATATATATTATCTAGTCTTCTGTTGAGACTGTGAATTTTTTTCTGTAAATAGCTTTCTATGATAAAATTATTAAGGCGTGGATATGAAAATTAATTATCCATGCCTTAATTTGAATGTAGTTTTAATTTAATCGCATGTCAAGTACACC
>NZ_JAGHFM010000110.1 GCF_017888745.1 Terrisporobacter sp.
CATGACCAAGAAGAAGCACTTTCTATGTCAGACACAATAGTTGTAATGAACAAAGGTAAAATACAACAAATGGGAACTCCTGAAGACATATATAATGAACCTGAAAATGCTTTTGTTGCTAGATTTATAGGTGAAAGTAACATAATAGATGGTATTATGCATGAAGATTTCTTAGTTGAATTCTGTGGCAAAAACTTTGATTGCGTTGATAAAGGGTTTGAAAAAGATGAGGAGATTCAGATTGTAATAAGACCAGAAGATATAAAAATGGTTAATCCTGAAGAAGGTATGTTAAGTGGTGAAGTTACATCTTGTGTATTTAAAGGTGTTCATTATGAAATGACAGTAGAGTCTTGTGGTATAACTTGGTTACTTCACAATACAAAATCAGCAGAAGTTGGATCTGAGCTTGGTATGGATATCTATCCAGAAGACATACATATTATGAAAAAAACAGGTGATGATGAGTCAAATGAATAATAGAGAGAATAAATTAGGCTTAAAAATAACTTCTCCATATATACTATGGAGTGGGTTATTTATAGTAATTCCTTTATTTCTAATAGTATTTTTTGCTTTTACAAATAGTGAAAATGGCCAATATACATTCACATTGCAAAATTTTAAAGAATTAATGCAACCAATGTATTTTAGAATATTTTACAGATCAATTAAGCTGGCAATAATATCAACGGTATTATGTTTAATTATAGGTTATCCTACAGCTTATATAATTACTAAAACAAAAGCATCAAGGCAAAATACTTTACTTATGCTTGTAATAGTTCCAATGTGGATGAACTTCTTACTTAGAACTTACGCATGGTCAGCAATTTTAGGAAGAAATGGAATAATAAATACGATAATAACTACAATAGGTTTTCAACCTATAAATATTTTATATACAGACACAGCGGTGATGTTAGGTATGGTATATAACTTCTTACCATTTATGATATTACCAATATATACAATATTATCAAAATTGGATAAAGATTTAATAAATGCGGCTAAAGACTTAGGAGCCAATGGACTTCAAGTATTTTATAAGATAATATTACCACTTAGTATGCCAGGTGTAGCATCAGGTATAACAATGGTATTTATGCCAGCGGTATCTACTTTTGTAATTTCAAAATTACTAGGTGGAGGTCAATTCATGTTAATTGGTAACTTAATTGAACAACAATTCATGTCAGTTGGTAACTGGCATTTTGGTTCTGCAATATCAATCTTCATGATGATAGTCATTTTAATTTCAATGGCGATACTTAATAAATTTAGTGACGAGTCAGATAAGGAAGGCGGTGGATTACTATTATAAAGAAATTCACATCAAATATATATTTAACTCTTGTATATTTATTTTTATATGCACCAATAATATCACTTGCAGTATTTTCATTCAATGATTCTAAATCAATGGCAAAATGGAATGGATTTTCTTTAAGATGGTATGAAGAGTTATTCCAAAACGAAAGAATATTAGATGCGCTTTATTATACAGTATTTATAGCTATAGTAGCATCTTTAATAGCTGCAGTAATAGGAACTATTACTGCAATAGGAATTCATAAAATGAGACATGGTAAGCTTAGAGGTTTATTATTAAATGTAAACTATTTACCAGTATTGAATCCAGATATAGTAACTGGGGTGGCATTAATGTCACTATATGTATTTGTTAACATGGAATTTGGTTTTACTACAATGTTAATATCACATATTGTATTTGATATACCATATGTAATACTTTCAGTTTTACCAAAATTAAAACAATTACCTGCAAATATCGAAGATGCAGCAATGGACTTGGGAGCAACACCTTGGTATGCACTTAGAAAAGTTGTTCTACCTCAAATAAAGCCAGGTATAATATCAGGGATACTTATAGCATTTACTATGTCTATAGATGACTTCGTTATAAGTTTCTTTACAACAGGAAATGGTGTAACTAACTTAGCTATAGAAGTTTACTCAATGACAAGAAGAGGATTAACACCAGAAATAAATGCCTTATCTACATTAATGTTTGGAGCTGTTTTAATATTATTACTTTTATCTAATATAACAGCAAATAAAAAGGCAACTCATAAAGGGTAATAAAAAGGAGGAGACATGATGAAACTTAAAAAAATAATTTCATTAGCATTAACAGTTGTGATGTCATCCACTTTATTAGTAGGTTGCGGTCAATCTAAAAAGTCTGCTCAAGTTCTTAACATATATAATGTTGGAGATTATATGGATGAAGAATTAATAAGCAAATTTGAAGAAGAAACAGGAATAACTGTTGTATATGAAACTTATGATACTAACGAATCAATGTATCAAAAGTTAAAAAGTGGAAGTACAAAGTATGATTTAATATTTCCATCAGATTATATGGTAGAAAAACTAATAGATGAAGATTTAGTGTCAACAATAGATTACTCAAATATTCCTAATTATAAATATATAATGAAGAAATTTAGAGATCCTGCTTACGATCCGGGAAATAAATATAGTGTTCCTTATATGTGGGGTACTTTTGGAATATTATATAATACTAAAATGGTAGATGCAGAGGATGTAAAAAGCTGGGATGTACTTTGGAATCCTAAGTACAAAGGTGAAATACAAATGCTAGACTCTGTTAGAGATACTATGGGAATTTCATTAATAAGATTAGGTCATTCAATAAATACTCAAGATTTATCAGAAATAGAAGCAGCTAAAAAAGAGTTAATAAAACAATTGCCTCTTGTACAAGCTTATGTAAATGATGATGGAAAAGATAGACTAGTAGTTGGAGATGCAGCTATGGGTATAGTTTATAATGGGGATGCTTTAGTTTTAATGGATGAAAATCCAGACTTAGCTTATTCTGTTCCAGAAGAAGGAACTAATGAATGGGTTGATGCTATGTGTATTCCTAAAATAGCTGAAAACAAAAAAGAAGCTGAGATGTTTATAAACTTTATGTTAGATCCAGATAATGCTCTTCAAAATGTTGAGTATATAGAATATTCAACGCCACATGAAAAAGCATATGAAATGTTAGATGATGAAATGAAAAATAATCCAACTGCTTATCCAGATAAAAATGTATTAGATAAGTCAGAAGTATTTTTAAATTTACCACCTGATATACTTAAAGTATATGAAGATGCTTGGACAGAAATTAAATCTCAATAAGATTTTAAATAGGAAGATATGGTTGTTTAAATATGACCATATCTTTTTTGCATAGAAAAAATTGAAAAATATAAAAAACTTGATATAATGATTTTAGATAAAATTGAAAATATTTTCATAATATAAGGGGGGAGAGTCTTGTGTTAATAGAAGTAAATAAAGATATAATGCAAAGTCTTACAAAAACAGAAAGTGAAATAATAAGATTTATAAATAATAATGAAGATAGATTATCTGAATTATCTATAGTTGATATTGCCTTTGATACTTATTCTTCTCCAGCAACAGTATCTAGGGCTATAAGAAAATGTGGAGTGAATGGATTTAATGAATTAAGATATAGACTTATATCTAAAACTAACGATGATGAAATTTATAATATGGGGGAAATAATAAATAAATCTTTTATAGAAGCTAGGCAAGTTATTGATAGAATTTCTGTTACAAATGTATTAAACATAGTAAATTGCCTTACTGAATCAAAAAAAATTTATGTCCTTGCAAGGGGGCTTACTTGCTATGTAGGACAAGAATTTACTTTAAAACTTCAATTATTAGGATTTAATGTAATATTTCTTGATGATCCTAATATTATGGAAATAAAAACAAGAAGTTTGAATAGTGATGAAGTAGTTTTTATATTTTCGTTGAATGGAGAAACACCAGAGTTAATTGAGTCGGCTAAAAATGCCAATAGCTGTGGTTCTAAAGTTATAACTTGTTGTTGTAGTGAGAACTCATCTCTTATAGAATGTTCTGATTATAATCTAATAGGATTTAAACATAATCATGTTTCTATAAAAGAATATGAAGTGTCTTCTAGAGTTTCTTTATTTATGATGTCTAGAATAATTATAGACTATATGTCAGCACATTTAGAATTATAAATTAGTCTCTTAATTAAAAAATGAGATAAAATCGTTTTCATATTATGAAAAGATTTTCATCTCATTTTTTTTTATAATTTGAATATAAGATAAAGGGAGGAATGAAGCATGATTTATACATTAACTACAAATCCTGCCATAGACATGAATATATGTACTAATTCAATAGAAAGAAAACTTGTAAATAGAACACATGATGTTGTTTATTCAGCAAATGGAAAAGGTTTAAATGTAAGTTTTGTATTGAAACATTTTGGAATAGATTCAAAGGTGTTAGGTTTTTTCGGAGGATTTTCAGGAAAATACATTATTGAAGAAACTGAGAAAAAGGGAATAGAAATTTTTCCAGTGGAAGTTGAAGATACAACAAGGATTAATATATTTTTAAATGATGGTGAAGGAGAGTTTAAATTTGTTAATGCAGGTTCTTTCGTAGCTAAGGAGCAACAAAAAGAAATGCTTGATAAAATGAAAAGTTTTAATGATTTAGATTATTTATCAATAAGTGGAAGTTTACCACCAGGCATAGATACATCTTATTATGAAGATATACTTAAAATTTGTGAAGAAAAGAAAACAAAGGTCATTCTAGACATTAGTTCTCCAAAACTAAAATGTCTATTAAAATATAAACCATTTTTAATTAAACCAAATGATGAAGAAATAGCAGATATTTTTGGAATTATTGTTAGAGATGAAGAAGATATAAAAGATGTTCTGAAATATTTACATGAACAAGGAGCACAAAATATCTTTCTAACTCTAGGAGAAAAAGGGTCTTATTTTTATAATGGTGAAAATATCTACTACACAAGTGCACACGAAGTAAAACTTTTAAGTTCTGCTTGTGCTGGAGATTCGGCTTTAGCTGGTTTTTTAAGTATATGGCTTGAAGATATTAGTAGTGAGGAAAATATCGAAAAAGCGCTTAAAAGAGCTTCAGCAACAGGAGCTAATGTGGCAGAGAGTAATGCAATAGGTGATTTAAAAAAGGTTGAACAATATATGAAAGAAATTAAAGTGAGAAGGGTGGAATAATCTATGGGTAAAAAGATTTTAGCAGTTACAGGTTGTCCTACAGGAATAGCTCATACTTTTATGGCAGAAAAAGCATTAAAGTTAGCTGCAAAAGAGCTAGGATGTGAGATAAAAGTAGAAACAAATGGAGCAATAGGTGTTGAAAATGCATTAACAGCTGAAGAAATAAGAAAGGCAGATGCGATAATAGTTGCTTGTGATAAAAATGTTGATATGGAAAGATTCAACGGAAAGCCAGTAATAGAAGTTCCTGTAACAGATGGAATGAATAAGGCTCATGAACTTATACAAAGATGTATAGATAATAAAGTTCCAGTAAGACAAGGTAGTGTAAGAATAAATAATGATAATGAAGAAAAAGTTTCTTTAGGTCATCAAATATATAAACATTTAATGAACGGTGTATCTCACATGCTTCCTCTTGTAGTGGCAGGTGGTGTACTTACTGCAATATCATTCTTATGGGGAATATTCTCATTTGACCCAACATCAGATCAATATAACGTGATAGCAGCTACTATAAAATCTATTGGTGGATTCTCAATGGGTCTTATGGTTCCAGTACTTACAGCTTTCATAGCTCAATCAATAGCAGGAAGACCAGGTATGCTTGCAGGTTTTGTAGCAGGTATGATGGCTAATGATAATGGTTCGGGATTTATTGGAGGTATAATTGGGGGGTTCTTTGCAGGTTATTTCACATTATTAATCGTTAACAGTTTAAGAAAACTTCCAAGACAATTAGAAGGTTTAAAATCTATATTTATAGTTCCAATAATAACAGTTTTTGCATCAGGATTATTAATGGTTGCTTTAGGAGGACCTTGTTCAGCTCTTAATGAATCAATGATGAACTTCTTAGCAGGAATGCAAGAGTCAAATCCTATAGCTTTAGGTTTAGTAATTGGAGCTATGTCAGCATTTGATATGGGAGGACCAGTTAACAAAGCAGCATATGTAACAGGAACAATGTTATTAGCTCAAGGTAACTATTTATTTATGGCTGGGGTATCTGCAGCTTGTATAACACCACCACTTGTAATAGCACTTGCAGCAACATTCAAAAAAGACAGATTTACAGAAGATGATCGTACAGCAGGTTTATTAAACTACATACTTGGATGTACTCATATAACTGAAGGTGCAATACCTTTTGCAGCTAAAAATCCATTAAAAGTTATACCAGTATTAATGGTAGGTTCATCAATATCAGCAATATTAACTTATATGATGAAAATTGAAGTTCCAGCTCCACATGGAGGCTTCTTAATACTAGGATTAGTAAATAAACCATTATTATGGGTAGGTTGTATATTAGCAGGTTCAGCAGTAGGTGCAATATTATATATATTAGTAACACCAAAAGTAAAAGTAGAAAAAGATAATTCACAATTGGTATCAGTTAATATAGAAGCTAAATCAGACGCAAAATCTTTATATAATGAAAATACTGTAGTATTAGAATTAAAATCTACTACTAAAGAAGAAGTTTTAAAAGAAATGGCAGACTTATTATATCAAGATGGTGTACTAGAAAATAAAGAAGAATTTTTAAATGAAATAAAGAAAAGAGAAGAAGTATCTTCAACAGGATTTGGAAATGGAGTAGCAATACCTCATGCAAAAACTAAAACTGTTGTAAAACCGAGAGTAGCAGTTGGTATATCTAAAAAAGGATTTGAATTTGATTCAGCAGATGGGCTTCCAGTCCACTTGATATTTATGATAGCAGCAGGGGAAGGAGATAATGACCTTCACTTAAGAACATTATCTTCATTAGCACAAAACTTAATGGAAGATGATTACGTTAAGGCTATATTAGAAAGTAAAAATAAAAAAGAAGTAGTAAGATTACTGAATGGAGAGGTAGAAATATGTCATTAGTTACAACTAAGCAAATGTTATTAGATGCACAAGCAAATGGATACGCAGTAGGTGCGTTTAATGTGGAAAATATGGAAATGGTTATGGCTGTTGTAGGTGCAGCAGAGGAGCAAAAGTCACCAGTTATCATGCAAACTACACCTTCAACTGTAAAATATGCTGACTTTGATTACTTTTATGCTAATGTTAAAGTAGCAGCAGAAAAAGCAAGCGTTCCGGTAGCGATACATTTAGATCATGGAAATAGCTTTGATTTAGCAATGAAGGCTTATAGAACTGGTTATACATCAATAATGATAGATGGCTCACATGGTAGTTTTGAAGATAACATAGCTTTAACTAAATCAGTAGTTGAAGTATGTAAAAATGGAAATGTTCCTGTGGAAGCTGAGCTTGGAAAAGTTGGTGGAAAAGAAGATGATTTAGATGGAGGAGACGGTGGATATACTGACCCTAATGAAGCTAAAGAATTTGTTGAAAAAACAGGTGTTGATTCATTGGCAGTTGCTATAGGTACTGCTCATGGAGTGTACAAGGGAGAGCCTAAATTAGATTTAAATAGATTATCTAAAATAAGGGAGTTAGTTGATGTACCATTAGTATTACATGGCACATCAGGAGTTTCAGATGAAGTAGTTACAGAATGTGTTAATAGAGGGATTTGTAAGGTTAACTATGCTACAGATTTAAGAATAGCATTCACAAATGGAGTTAAAAAAGTTTTAGAAGCAAACCCTGATACAATAGACCCTAAGAAATACAATGCCCAAGGTCGAGAAGAAGTAAAAGAATATGTAAAAGCTAGAATGGTTGCATGTAAGAGTGTAGGCCAAGCTAAGTAGTAATAGCAATAAAGAACTGTATGTATAGAATAATTATTCTATGCATACGGTTTTTTTAATGTGAATTTAAAAATGTAAATCAATTCCTACATTCTATCTAATAAATTGTAAAAAATATTAAAAGTATATATTAGGCAAAATAACATAATTTAAGCATATAGAAAAAGGAGTTGTTATCATGACAAATGAAAAGCCATTGATGTTACATAGTGACAGAGGATCTGTATTTTACACTCTTAGTGAAGAATTATTAAAAGATGTATCTAAAAGTGGTACAAGAAGAGTAGCTATATGTGGAAGAGTGGAAAATAGTGGAATATTTGATATACCTAAAGAGGCTACACTTAGAGATATAATTGATTTAACTGGAGGAATACTAGATAAAAGAGAATTCAAAGCTGCTCATATAGGAATGCCTCCTTATGGAAGACTTTTAACACAGAAAGACTTAGACAAGGTATTAGATTTTAATTTATTTGAAAATCATATTAGAAGTATTGTTGTGCTTTCAGAAGAAGACTGTATAGTTCAATATTCTAAATACTATATAGATTATGTATACGGTCAACTTCAAAGTGGTAAATCACTAGAAGAATACTTATCAGTAAAAGAGCCTATAAAAAAAATTAGTAAATTATTAGATAGGATTAGTAAAGGTAAATCTAATATGCGTGATATTTATATTTTAAGAACTTTAGTAGATGAAATTAAAGATTTACTGAATCAAGAAGATAATATTATAGAAGATGTATTAAATAATTTTTATGAAGAAATAAATGAACATATAGAAGATAATAAATGTTATACAATGCAATGTAATAATTTAATAAAACTTACCATAACAACAAAATGTATAGGATGTGGTGCTTGTGCCAGAGTTTGTCCAGTAAGTTGTATATCTGGAGA
>NZ_JAGHFM010000111.1 GCF_017888745.1 Terrisporobacter sp.
ACTTAATTATTTGCAAATATAAAAAACAACTATGATTTAATTAAAATTTCACAATTTATTTACAATAGCCTAAGCTATAGTAATCGTATTTTCATTATTAGATTTATTTATTGCTAGTTCTAGCTCTAGTAAATCCTCATTTATTTTCTCTAATAACTTTTGTAATTTTAATTTATCAAAATTAGGTTCACAAACGTTATAATATACAGATGTTGCCGCAGCATCAACTTTTCTTATTTTTGATGATTTAGATTGTTCTAATATAACTTCAAGCATTTCTTTTTCATTTCTTAACATTCTAGATTTATTTAATGCTCCTTGTATGGTCATTTTACTTCCTAAAACATCAATTTCAGTTATACTATTTGACTTAGATATCTCTGTTTTTAATAAATAAATTTTATTAGACATCTCTAATAATTCATTAAATGTATTTTCAAATTCAAATGCCTCATTACACATATGTTTTTGATTGTCTAACTCTAAAATATATCTTACAGTAGAATTATTTATATCTTGTAAGGCATACATTTTATTGTTGTATGACTTTTCCAAATCTGATAGTGTTATCATTGCTTGACTTATTGTTAAAGTATTCATATATTTTATGGCACCCTACTTTCATTTATAATTATTTATGTATATAATTACATAAATAATACATATTGTAAACTATAATTTTAATTTGACATAATTTTTATTAACTAATTTGAGCACTATCCTGTATACCAATTAGTAAGTTTATATCTATTTTCATGTAACTTTTCTATTTCTAAAATCTGATATTTACCAACAGTCCAGCCATTGTTCATGTTTACACCATTTCCTGTATCTAAATCATTTTCATAACCTTCATTAGCTTCCAAATCATAAGCTATTTTTACTTGGTATTTATCTTCTCCTAATTCTTCCATAAGGCTCACATATGTTATTTTATAGGATTTTATCTTTTCATAATATTCTTCATTAATTTTTAAACTTTCTTCAAATAAAATCTTTCCTATTTCTTCAAGATTTCTCGTATCTTCTATATGTACAATTGGAGTACTGAATCCTTCATCAGATATTCCTACTTCAACTTTTCTTCCATTGGATGTATATGTTTTTGAAATATAATTATCTCCTCCCATGAAAGAAAGTATTTTATATTCATCTACATCATAAATATAAAACTTTATATTTTCCTTAGATGATAATTTTATATTACCATTTGTACTACTCCTAAAATCAAAATAAACTTTGTCATATTCTGGATATCCATTAAAATAACAAACTACCTTATCTCCCTTTGTAAAGATAACTTGATTTGTACCTTCGTTTACACTTTCAGATATCTTACTCCATTTAAATCCTATAGTATTTTCAATATCTTCTTTTGGAGTATATGGTGTAAAACTATACATATAATCCCACTTAAAAGGCGTTATCTCTTTGAAATCATCTACTGTTAATTCTTTATTTTCACTTTTTTCAACTAAAGTATCTACTTGTGTTACAAGTTTTGTTGAATTATTTTTCCAATCATTATCAGGATTTGAAATTAAAAATATGCTCATACCAACAACTAGCGTAAATACCAATAATATAGCCCAAAACTTTGGTTTCTTATAATTTAACACATTTTTTATTCTCGACTTTGTACTATTCTCACCAAAAGCAATAGGGGGTAAAAAAGATACTTTCTTATCTGTTGCCAGTGATAATAATGAATTACTATAATCTACTTTTATATTATCCCCTAGTTTTTTCATTACTTTTTCATCACAAGACATTTCCATATCCTTACTCATGAGAATAAAGCTTACCCACATAATAGGGTTAAACCAATGAATTGTTAATAATAAAGATGAAATTACTTTTGTTATATAATCAAATCTCTTTATATGAATTTTCTCATGTTCAATTATGTACTGTCTTTCTTTTTTATTTAATGATGTGGGTATATAGATTTTAGGTCTTATAAATCCACATACAAATGCGGTGTCTATTCTATCTGATTCATAAATATTATTTTCTATAAGTGTGGCTGTTTTTATCTTAGCTAATAATTTTATGTAAGACACAATTCCAATAACAAGTAGTACTTGTATTCCAATTATCCAAATTATAGTACTAATATTAAAAATATTTTCTAATAAACTTAAATCTACAACTGCCATTGTAAATTCAGATATAGAATTTTTAGAGTTAAAATTCATGGGAACTGATATAACTTCTAGAACTTCGGTTGCTGCATCTACATAACTTATATTTTGAAAATCTCCTGGACCTCTATTAAATAAATTAAAAATACTAAATTTTGATATAAAAGATATGGGACTTACTAATCTAAATAAAACTACTCCCCATAAAATAAATGAAAAAATCTTCGGAGATTTACTAAGAAAAATTCGTGCTACCATAACAGCAATTGCAACATAACTTGCTGTTATACTTAAATCTAATACTTGTTTAAATAAATCTTGCAATAAATTCATAGATCTTTCCCTCCCTGCTTAATTATTAACCTTGAAGCTATCTACATCTTTATTAAATATAAATTTTACTCTTCTCTATGTGAATCTATAAGTTTTTTTAATTCCTCTGCTTCTTCTCTTGAAATTTTTTTATCACCAAAAAATGCAGTTAAAAATTTAGGCAAAGAACCTCCAAAAGATTTATCTACGACTTCATGACTTTCATATCTTTGTGTTTCTTCTTTTTTTATAATAGCTGTTACAATTGTTTTTTCATTTTTTAAAATTCCCCTATTACACAGCTTGCGTAAGACTGTATATGTAGTAGATTTTTTCCACCCAAGCTTTTCATTACAAACTTTGACTAAGTCTCCAGATCCAATGGGCTCTCTTTCCCAAATAATATTCATAAATTTTAACTCTGCATCAAATAATTTATACTTTTCCATATATCCTCCTTTGGTTTATTATAATAAACTAATTTCATTTAAGTTTATCACAATAAACCATCATTGTCTATATAAATAAAAATAGCTACTAGGTTTTATTAATTAATACCTAATAGCTATTTTTATTTATAAGTAATTTACATTTTTTCTACGTCATCAACCTTCTCTATATTTGTCATATAGTTTAGTTTATTTATAATATATCCTATTCCCCATGTACCTATTGCATAGAATAAGTATGGTACAGAAGCCCCTACAATATAGTTTATTATATTTTGTAATTCATCACTTATTACAAGACCCTGAGACACTAGTTCTGATATATAAGTGTATGAACTATATAGCGTGAATATTGTATAAATACCCAAAAGAATAGATATTATGTATAATACTAAGACAATTGGACTTTTACTTTTTTTATTATTTTTTTTCATAATTAATATTACTCCTTTTTTATTTGCTTTTTATTTAATTTTGTTTATGATATATGTAATTGTTACTTATCACTTAACATCTTACATTGTAATACTCTATCCTTAATTTAACCTTAAATTATTAATAAATAAGCAAATAAATTAAATACAAAAATATAAATAATCTTATATTATTTATATTTTTAAAACTTTTATTTAATTATTTTCATATTTCAAAATACACATATCTGAATACTTACTTTCTAACCAAGAAATCACATCATTTATAACTTCTTCTTTATTTATTTCATTTAACATTTCATGTCTTCCATCTTTGTAAAGTTTGCAATTAAGGTCTTTTACACCAAGGCTTTCATATCTCTCCCTTAATCTAATTACACCTTTTCCATTTTCCCCAACAGGGTCTTTATCTCCTGATATTATGTATATAGGTAAATTCTTAGGTACTTTTTTAAGATTATCTTTATCTTCTATTTCTTGCAAACCTTTTATAAAATCATAGAAAAATCCGCAAGTAAATAGCACTCCACAAAATGGATCGTCTATATATTTTTGTACTTCTTTTTCATCTCTACTTAACCAGTCAAATTCAGTCTTAGCTGGTTTAAAGTTTCTATTATGTCCTCCAAAAATTAAACTATCTAGCTTTTTACTTCTGTATCTTCTTCCATGTTTTTTAATTTCCATACTTGCTATTAATTCTGCAGCCTTTAATTTAATTCCATGTTTTCCATTTGAACCAGATAAAACTAATCCATCTAAATTTTCACCATATTCCATTATGTATCTTTGACTAGCAAAAGACCCCATACTATGTCCAAACAAGAATACTGGTAAATCTTCATATTCTTCTTTTATTATATTTGTAAGTGTATTCATATCTTTAACTAAACATGTAAATCCATCTTTTTCAGCTAAATATCCTACATTGTCTATTATCTTAGCTGTTTTTCCATGTCCTCTATGATCATTTATGTATACTATGTAACCTTGCTCAGTTAAATTTTTTGCAAACTCTTAATATCTTATTGCTGTTTCTGACATGCCATGAGCTATTTGTACAACTGCTTTTGGTTCTATTTCTTCATGTGACCATTTGTACACATGTATGTCTAAGTTTTCTTCGCCTTTAAAGTAAAATTCTTTACAATTCATATTTATATCTCCCTATACTTCTTTAATATCATAATTATACTAAATTAGGCTTATAAATACTATATTTTAAATTTGTATTTATAAGCCTAAATGTTAGCTAAATATTTATATTATATTCCAGAACAGTACTGTATTTGTTGCTGTTATTAAAGTAAATAATATTGTATTAAGAAATGCTGCCAACCAAACGTTATTAGTTTTTTCACATATTCTCTTAGCAAATACTCCTGCTATCCCTAAACATGGTATTAAAGTAAATAATAATATCCCATTTAATGTTTGACTTGGGAACACAGCTTCTCCTATCATAAATAAAGCTCCGTATTGTATTAACATCCATAAAATAAGCCCACCTATATTTAAGTATATAGCAATTAAATCACCATATTTTCTACTTTTTGTATTTGCATTTATTACTATGGTATTTATAAAATAGTATATAAAGAATACAGGCACATATCTTAATGTAGTTATTAGATGCTCTACTTTAAATGTTCTCACTGCTAATGTCCAGAATCTAAAATCAACTCCTAAAACAGCTTGTACAATAAATAGTAATATATATGCAATAATAACAGTTAATATAGCAACTACTAAACTAGCTAAAATAGATTTTATGTTAAGTGTTACACCATAATCTTTAACTTTTGCACCTTCATTTTTATTAAATATTAAATAAGAAATTACTGTTATTATTAATGCAATTAATCCACTACTAATTGCCCAATATGCAATTTGATTTGTTGTAGGCTCATTGAAAGTATTACTTAATGGTACTATTA
>NZ_JAGHFM010000112.1 GCF_017888745.1 Terrisporobacter sp.
ATATGGTATCATTCTATATTCATAAGATTTTATTATTCCCGGTATAAGCAGTAGTAAAGACCATAAAAATATAAAAAATTCTTGCATAAACATTGTGATTATACTATTTTTTAGTTTTCCACTTTTGTAAATGAAAATCAAGCTATCTAAACTACCGTCTCTTTCTCTCATATTCATAAAAAAATTATTTGCCCCAATTTGTAATGGATATGCCACAAGCAACTTAATTAAAATACCAACAATAAATACTACGGCAGCCACTATCATAAATATTGGTGTAAAAGTATTGAAGAAAGTTTCTATATTTTCTTCAACAAATGTTTCATTACCTGAATATTCATCATAAATTTGGTCTCCATCATAATCATTATTGACTTGATTATTTATAAAAGAACTTGTAGAGGAACTCGCACTACTTCCTCCACCTCCCATTCCCACTGGTAGAAATAGTAATATTATACATACTAACACAGATTTCCAATAGGATTTCTTAAAATTAATTTTTCCTCTTTCTTTTAATTCACTTCTATTCCACATATTTTCCCTCACTCAACTAATATTTTATAAAATTATAAATCATAATTTATAATAATTATATTATATTCTAAATTATGTAAAATATAGTTACAAAAATGTGAAATATTTCAATATCAATATTTTTTGTTTTCATAAATTCAGTAGAATATTTATTAAAAGTAAAATTTACAAATTTTTATAATAAAAAATGGTGGACTATAATAGTCCACCATTTATATATTAAAATCTTTAGTTTTATAATTTATATTATTAAACTAATCTTTTATAGCTTTCTAATCTATCTTTAGCAGATTCTTCAGCAGCTGTGAATAACTCTTCAGCTTCATCTGGATACTGCTTAGCTATAGCTGAGTATCTTACTTGTTTCATTAAGAACTCTCTGAAGCTTTCAGTTGGTTCTTTTGAATCAAGTGAGAATGGATTTTTACCTTCTAATTTAAGAGCTGGATTATGTCTGTATAAATGCCAGTATCCACATTTAACAGCTTGCTCTTCATTAGCTATACTTCTACCCATACCTTCTTTTAATCCATGAGATATACATGGAGCATATGCTATGATTAGAGATGGTCCATCATAAGCTTCTGCTTCAACTACAGCTTTAACAAATTGGTTATAGTCAGCACCTATAGCTACTTGAGCAACATATACATTACCATAACTCATAGCCATCATTCCAAGGTCTTTCTTTCTAGATCTCTTACCAGATGCAGCAAATTTAGCCATAGCAGCAATTGGAGTAGATTTAGATGATTGACCTCCTGTATTTGAGTAAATTTCTGTATCAAATACAAGAACATTTATATTTTCTCCTGATGCAAGAACATGATCTAATCCACCATATCCGATGTCATAAGCCCATCCATCTCCACCAAGAATCCATTGAGATCTCTTAACTAAGTAATCTTCTCTTTCTTTTATTGATTCTATTAATGATTTAACTTCCTCATTATCTGTTTCAACTTTGTTTATTAATTCGACAACAGCTTTACTTGCAGCAACAGAAGCTTCACCATTATCTTTATTATCTAACCAGTTTTGTAATACTTCTCTTCCTTCTTCACAGCAAGCATTAGCAACTAGTTGTTCTATATCTAAAGTTAATTTTTCTCTTATTTGCTGAACACCTAAATGCATACCTAATCCATATTCTGCATTATCCTCGAATAATGAGTTAGCCCAAGATGGACCTTTACCCTCGTGGTTTGTAGTATATGGTGTTGATGGAGCTGATCCACCCCAAATTGAAGAACATCCAGTAGCATTTGCTATCATCATTCTTGGTCCAAATAATTGAGTTACAAGTTTAATATATGGAGTTTCTCCACATCCTGCACAAGCACCTGAGAATTCCATTAATGGTTGTCTAAATTGAGAACCTTTAACAGTATTAACATTCATTACATCACCTTTTGGTGAAACTTTATTTGGATCTACTGCATAAGCCCAGTTTTCAATTTCAACATCTTGAGTGTCAAGAGGCTTCATTACTAAAGCTTTACCTTTAGCTGGACATACATCTGCACAGTTTCCACATCCTGTACAATCCATTGGAGATACTTGTATTCTATATTGTAATCCTTCTAATCCTTTACCAGTAGCTTTTTTAGCTTCAAATGCTTCTGGAGCATTTGCTAATTCTTCTTCATTTACAAGAACAGGTCTTATACATGCATGTGGGCATATAAATGCACATCTATTACATTGTATACATTTTTCTATATCCCATTCTGGAACATTTACTGCTATTCCACGTTTTTCGTAAGCTGCAGTACCTGATGGGAATGTTCCATCTTCATATCCTAAGAATGCACTTACTGGTAAATCATTACCTTTTTGAGCACTCATTGGTCTTAATATATTTTTTATGAAATCAGGTTCTTCAACTTTAGGATCATTGTGTGAATCAGTAGCATTTGCCCAAGAAGCTGGAACTTCTACTTTTACTAATGAATTTATACCAGCATCAACAGCTTGGTGGTTCATGTTTACTATTTTTTCACCTTTTTTACCGTAAGCTTTTACGATAGAATCTTTTAAGTATTTAACAGCATCTTCAACTGGTATTATATCAGCTAGTTTGAAGAACGCAGCTTGACATATCATGTTTATTCTATTTCCAAGTCCTATTTCTTGACCTATTTTAACAGCATTTAATGTATAGAATTGTATGTCATTTTTAGCTATATATTGTTTCATGTCTGCTGGAAGATTAGCTTCTAATCCTTCTGCATCCCATATTGTATTAAGTACGAATGTACCACCTTTTCTTAATCCTTTTAATAAATCATATTTAAATACATATGATTGATTATGACAAGCAATATAATCAGATTCATCTAAAAGATATGTTGATCTTATTGGTTGATCACCAAATCTTAAGTGAGACATTGTTATACCACCAGATTTTTTAGAATCATAGTCAAAGTATGCTTGTGCATATTTATCTGTGTGATCTCCTATAATTTTTATCGCTTGTTTGTTAGCCCCAACAGTACCATCTGATCCAAGTCCCCAGAATTTACATCTTACAGTTCCTGGAGCCTTTATTTTAACTTCTTCTGTTACTGTTAATGATGTATTCGTTACATCATCTACTATACCTATAGTAAATCCATTTTTAGGTTTTTCTGATTTTAAGTTTTGGAATACTGCATTTAAATCAGTTGGAGTAGTATCTTTTGATCCTAATCCATATCTTCCACCTACTATTAATGGAGACATTTCGGATTGAGCAAATACATTACATACATCTAGATATAATGGCTCTCCTACAGCACCTGGTTCTTTAGTTCTATCTAATACACAAACTCTTTCAACAGTTTTAGGCACACAGTCTAAGAAATGTTTTGCAGAGAATGGTCTAAATAAATGAACTTTTATTAAACCAACTTTTTCACCTTTGTCATTTAAGTAATCTATAGTTTCTTCTAAAGCTTCTGTAACAGATCCCATAGCAACTATTAAATGTGTAGCATCTTCTGCTCCATAGTAATCAAATAAGCTATGTTTTCTTCCTGTTATTTCGCTCATTCTTGCCATATTTTTCTCAACTATTCCTACTATATCATTGTAGTATTTATTAGAAACTTCTCTTGTTTGGAAGTATATATCAGGGTTTTGAGCTGTACCTCTTGTTACCGGGTTATTTGGAGATAATGACTTATCTCTAAATGCTTGTATTGCTTCTTTATCTAATAATTTAGCATAGTCTTCATTTTCCATTAATTCAACTTTTTGGATTTCATGAGATGTTCTGAATCCATCGAAGAAATGTAAGAATGGTAATGACCCTTCTATTGCAGACATATGTGCAACAGGTGCTATATCAGCAACTTCTTGAACTGATCCTGAAGCAAGCATAACAACACCAGTTTGTCTAGCTGCCATAACGTCTTGATGATCACCGAATATAGATAATGCTTGTGAAGCTAATGCACGTGCAGTAACGTGGAATACTCCTGGTAATAATTCACCAGCACATTTATACATATTTGGTATCATTAATAATAAACCTTGTGAAGCTGTAAAAGTAGAAGTTAAAGCTCCTGCTTGTAATGAACCGTGGAATGCTCCAGCAGCTCCCGCTTCAGATTGCATTTCAACAACTTTTACTTTTTGTCCAAATACATTTTTTCTTCCTTGAGATGCCCATTCGTCAACTAGTTCTGCCATAGTTGATGATGGAGTTATTGGATATATAGCAGCCACTTCTGTGAAAGCATAAGCAACATGAGCAGCAGCTGTATTTCCATCAACTGTTTTCATAAATTTAGCCATTTTATGTTTCCTCCTTAATTTTACCCTAAATACTATACATTTTATATTATAGTATGTTTATAAAACTATCAATCTTGTCAATTCATAAGTACTAGCTCGTTTTATAAAACACTTTTTCCCATTTATTTAACAATATTCTACATATTAAGTTAAAGTCCTTTATAAAATTAACGCTTATTTTTAATTAAATAAAAAAGTTTTTTATTTTGTTAAGTTTTTATTTAACATTAAGTATTACTTTATTTTTAATACCCACTTTATAGTAAGTTAATCAAATTAACAATTAATGGTTAAAATTTCCTTACAACATAATAATATAGACTACCTTACAATTTTTATTTAAATAGGATAGTTTTTATTCCTAAAATTACATTTATATTTTAGTATCCTACTATATCTGTTTCTTTTCCAGTAGCTATTGCTATAGATGCACTGGCTCCTATTCTTGATGCTCCAGCATCTATAACTTTAATAGCATCTTCAGTAGTTCTAACACCGCCAGATGCTTTAACCCCAATATTTGGTCCTACTACATCTCTCATTAGTTTTATGTCTTCTGGAGTCGATCCGCCTGTACCAAATCCAGTCGATGTCTTAACATAGTCTGCTCCAGCTTTTACTGAAAGTTCACATGCTATTGTTTTTTCTTCATCAGTTAAATAACAAGTTTCTATTATTACTTTCACTAAAGCTTCTTTATTTGCAGCGTCTACAACTGCTTTTATATCATTATAAACTAAATCATAATTTTTATCTTTTAAAGCTCCTATATTTATAACCATATCAACTTCATGAGCACCTTTTGCTATAGCATCTTTTGTCTCAAAAGCTTTTACTTCACTAGTATTTGCACCTAAAGGGAATCCTATTACTGTACAAACTTTTACATTACTTCCTTCTAGTTCTTTTTTAGCAAGTTCAATATGTGTAGGATTTATACAAACTGAAAAGAACCCATATTCTTTAGCTTCATTACAAACTTTTATTACATCCTCTTTGCTTGAAAAAGCTTTTAATACTGTGTGGTCAATCATATTAGCAATCTTTTTTGTCATAGTTAAACTCCTTTTATATTATGTAATATTTCCTCTCTCTTTCATAAATATGTGTAATTATATTTATGATGAAAGTGATATATTTTTAATAAATATACTTTCACTATTATGTTAACACATATAAATATTTTTTTAAAGAAGAGTTTCCTTTATTTTCTTAATAATGTTTATCTAGATATAGTTTTTTACTTTAAAAAAATAAATATTCAAAAAATAAATAAACTACTAATATAATTTTAAAAATTTTATATTATTATTTGCATCTTTGTTTACATTTATATAGTAGTACTCTTATAGTTTTATATCAATAAGGCACTATTTTTATACGTAGTATCAAAAAGTATACTATACACAACATACAATAAATTTCTAACTTCTTGCTTTTTACTTTAACTAAGTGTTATAATCACACTTGCGGTGATATTAGTTTTAATAATTATTTAGGGGTGCGATTAATGGGTATTAATGAGATTAACTTTCATGATGCATGTCATAATAAAAAAGATTGTAAGCAATATGAAACTTGTCCTATGAAATTAGTTCATAAATTAATTTCAGGGAAATGGAAAATTCTAATACTATGGTATCTCTGTGGAGGATCATTAAGATTTAGTGATTTAAAAAGAAAATTACCTAATGTAACTCAAAAAATGTTGACCAATCAACTTAGAAGCCTTGAAGAAGATGGATTAATTTATAGAAATGTTTATCCTGTTTTTCCACCTAAAGTGGAATATGGATTAACAGACTTAGGAAATAATATTATTCCTATGCTAAAAGAAATGTATAAGTTTGGTATAATGTATTCTAAAAACTATAATCTTATTGAAAATAAAGAAAAATTTATTGAAGTTGACATGTAATTGGCTAAGAGATAAAGTTTACTCTTAGCTTTTTTATTTTTATAATATTTCATACATAAAAAAATCGCTTCGCTCACTGCTCAAAATTAATATATTGAAAATTATATTTATATAAAAAACAATAACATGTAGTTTGATTCCAATAAAAAAGTATGCATTTAACATGCATACTTTTTTATATTAAACAATTATTTAACTAGAGTTACTAATTCTCCATTTTTAACTCCAGCAGCATTTCCTTCTTCTAAGTCAACGTGCATTTCTAATTTGAAAGCAGCATTAGCTCTAACTAATACGTTATTGAATAAAAGACCTCTTTCACCTTCAGTTTGAACTGAAACTATATCTTTATCTTTAACACCGAATTTTTCAGCGTCTTCTAAGCTCATGTGGATATGTCTAGAAGCAACTATAACTCCTCTTTCTAATTCCACTTCACCTTTTGGTCCTACTAATTTACATCCTGGAGTTCCTTCAACATCTCCTGATTGTCTAACTGGAACTACTAATCCTAAACCTCTAGCATCAGCTAAAGATACTTCTACTTGAGATTCTGGTCTAACTGGTCCAAGAACTCTCATTTTAGTACTTCCCTTTGGTCCTACTACTTCTACCATTTCTTCACAAGCATATTGTCCTGGTTGAGATAAATCTTTTTTGTGAGTTAACTCGTATCCTTGTCCGAATAAAACGTCAACATCAGCTTGACTTAAGTGTATATGTTTATTTGATAATGCTATTGGTAATTTCATAAATATAACCTCCAAAAATTTAATACATATTTATTAATCAGTCACTATTATTTCTGCAATTCAATTATACATAAATTTTTATGCAAAATCAAACTCTATTAATTATTTTGATAATTCTTTTAATAAATTAAAGTATCCTGGGAAAGAAATATCAATAGATTTGTCGCTATCTAATAAAATATTTTTTTCACAAATTAAATTTGCAATAGAAAATGCCATTGCAATTCTATGATCATCATAAGTTAAAATTTTTCCCCCTTGTAATTTGCTTTTTCCTTTTATTATCATTCCATCTTCTAATTCAATTACAGTAGCTCCTATATTATTTAAATTATCTACGACGGATTTTATTCTATTACTTTCTTTAACTTTTAACTCTGCTGCATCTTTTATAATAGTATCACCTTCTGCTTGAGTCGCTAAAACTGCAATTATAGGAATTTCATCTATTAATCTTGGAATAATATCTTTGTCTATTGTAGTACCTATCAAGTTAGGACTATATTTTACAAGTAAGTTACCTACTTTTTCTCCACAAATCTCATATTCTTCTACTATTTCAATGTCTCCATTCATTTTTCTAATCACATCTATAATTCCCACTCTTGTATCATTTAAACCAACATTTCTTATTAGCACTTCTGATCCCTTAGTAATTAATGCTCCAACAATTATAAATGCTGCAGAAGAAATATCTCCTGGTACATATATATCTCTATTATAAAGTTCTTCTATAGGATTTATTTTTATATCTAAATCATTTACTTCTATATCAGCTCCAAAAGATTTAAGCATGATTTCTGTATGATTTCTACTTTTATTTTTTTCATGAATTATGCTTGTATCATTTCCATATAAGCTAGCTAATATTAATGATGACTTAACTTGTGCTGATGATATAGGCATATAATAATCTATACTCGTTAGGTTGCCACCTTTTATAGTTATAGGTGTATAATTAGCATCTTCTTTTCCATTTATAATAGCTCCCATACTTCTTAAAGGTGCTGTTACTCTTTTCATAGGTCTTCTACCTATAGATTGATCTCCTATTATGGTAGTTTCAAAATTTTGTCCTGCTAATATTCCCATCATTAACCTTATAGTAGTTCCAGAGTTACCAACATCTAAAATACTATCTGGAACACTTAATCCTCTTAATCCTTTTCCTTTTACAAAAACTTCTTTATCTCTTATATCTATATCTACACCCATTTTTCTAAAGCAATTAACAGTACTTAAACAATCCTGTCCCATTAAAAAATTACTTATTTTATTATTTCCTTTAGAAATAGATGATAACATTATTGCTCTATGAGATATGGATTTGTCTCCTATTAATTCAAAGGTTCCTCTAAGCATTTTTGCACTCCTTTATTACATCTATTATTAAATCTTCTTCTATATTATCAACTACTTCTACGTTTCCTTTTCCTACTGGAAGGACTAAATTAATTTTATTAAAACTATTCTTCTTATCATTTTTCATTATATTAAATATTTCTTTTTCATCTTCATAATTAAAGTTAAGTGGAAGCTGGAATTTTTCGCATAACTCTAAAAACTTGTTATAGTATTCTGGTTCAATTAAATTTTTTCTTAAAGATAATTTAAATGCCATATTTATGCCTATAGTCACAGCTTCTCCATGGCTAATATTGCATAATTTTTCTATACCATGTGCGAAAGTATGACCTAGATTTAATATTCTTCTAAGTCCCCCTTCTTTTTCGTCTTCATTAACTATATCAGCCTTAATTTGTGCACATCTTCTTACCATATTAATCATTGTAGAAGTTTTTATATCTAGTATATCTTCATAATTATCAATTAAGTAGTTTAATAAATCATAGTCTTTTATAAGTGCATATTTAATTACTTCTCCCATACCACTTAAATACTCTTTTTCTGGCAAAGTTTTTAAAGACTCCACATTTATAAAAGTCATCTTTGGTTGATGAAAAGCACCTATTATATTTTTACTATTTCCTAAATTAATACCTGTTTTTCCCCCTATTGATGAGTCAACTTGAGCAAGTAAAGATGTAGGTATTTGAACATAGTCTATACCTCTCATGTATGTAGCAGCAACAAATCCAGCCAAATCACCTACTACTCCACCACCAAGAGCTATTATTAATGATTTTCTGCTTAAATTTACTTTTTTACAATAAGTAATGATTCTTTCATAATCTTCTAATGACTTTGAATCTTCTCCTGGATTTATAATATATTCATAAATATAGCTTCCATG
The DNA here is from genome assembly GCF_017888745.1 of Terrisporobacter sp. Taxonomy (GTDB): domain Bacteria; phylum Bacillota; class Clostridia; order Peptostreptococcales; family Peptostreptococcaceae; genus Terrisporobacter. Next base: position 9,242 of record NZ_JAGHFM010000112.1, read on the forward strand.
TAAGTGAGTCATCATATTATATAATTGATAATTATATGTATTATAATCACATATAACAAAGTAAGCATCATATTTTTTATTTAATTCTTCTATAGAATTTAAATTACAAACTTCATATAAACATTTTTGAAAACTTCTATAACCTTCATCTATATATATTTTACAAGTATTATTTATTATTCTTTCCAACCTCTATCACCTAACCTTTTTATGTATGAATCATAATTATTTTTTAAGTCTATAAAACTATCCCCACCTATTTTTTCTAAGAAAAATTTACAAATAACAAAAGCAACAACATTTTCACAAACTACACTACATGCAGGAACAGCACAGGAATCCGAACGCTCCACACTAGCTTTATATTTTTCAAGTGTATTTATATTTATAGTATCTAATGGCTTGTATAGCGTTGGTATAGGTTTCATAGCACATCGTATTATCAACTCTTCTCCAGTAGTCATTCCACCTTCTATACCTCCTAAATTGTTACTTTTTCTTTTTATGCCATTTTCATCATAAACTATTTCATCCATTATATTTGAACCACTAGAGCTAGCAACATCAAATCCAAGTCCTATTTCAACACCCTTAATTGCTTGAATAGACATTAAATGCATAGCTATATTCCCGTCTATTTTTTTATCAAAATGAGTATATGAGCCAAGGCCTGGTATTAAATTTTTAACCCTTATTTCAACAATACCACCTAATGTATCTCCTTCTTTTTTACATTCATCTATTTTTTTTATTATATCTTTTTCTATATTATGATTTACACATCTGATTTCACTGTTATCTACATTATTTTTTATAAAATCAAAATCATATAAGTTAGTATCTTTTACATCACCTATTTGAATTACATGTGATACAAAATCTATATCAAAGTTTTTAAGTACTTGTTTACAAATAGCTCCTACAGCTACTCTAGAAGCTGTTTCTCTTGCAGAAGATCTTTCTAATACATTTCTTGCATCAGTAAAATCATATTTTAAACATCCTGTTAAATCAGCATGGCCTGGTCTTACATTTTCAACAGCCTTTTCTTGTGAATATATATCTTCCATTGGCGCCATATATTTTGACCAGTTTTCATAATCTTTATTTTTAATTTCAAAAGATATAGGACTTCCAAGAGTCTTCTTACCTCTAACTCCTCCAATAATATTTATCTTATCCTTTTCAATTTTCATCCTTCCGCCACGTCCATATCCACCTTGACGTTTTTTTAGTTCTTCATTTATATCTTCTATATTAAGTTCTATATTAGATGGTATCCCATCAATTATTGTTATTAAACTTTGTCCATGAGATTCACCGCTAGTTAAATACCTTAACATCTGTATTCTCCTTTTAAATCAAATTTTTTCTTTTCTTAGTTTACCAAAATGAAGTAAAAAAAGACATAAAAAATCTAATTACTATCTAATTTTATAAGTCATATTATCAATATAATATATTTTATAACTACCTATTATCATAAAAAAAGAGCTAAAAAGCTCTTTATATAGATTTTATTTCTTTTATATAATTTTCTATAGCATTATCAAGATCATTTCTGAATTTTTCATTTTCTTCGTATGAAACTTCATCACTATTACTCATATAAATATTATAATTTAGTTTAGTATTTATGCACTTAAAAAATATATCCATTACTAGCTGTCCACCTAAAAATTGTATTTCATGAGGTGGCTCTCCACCTACAGCTATATACATTCCCCTGCGATCTTTTTTAGTATCTATAGAAGGTTTTTTTAGTATATATTTACTTGAATAAATAGCTTGAGTTCTGTCTACTAATGTTTTTACTTTTGTTGATACGCTTCTAAAATATGTTGGGCTTACTACAATAGTCCCTTTTGAATTATCAAAATCTTTATAAATAGGAGTCATATCATCTTTTATTCTGCAATAGCCTTTTTTATCACAAAAACCACAAGCATTACAATAATCTATATCCATATCATAAAGATTAAGTAGCTCATACTCTATACTATTTAATTCAAATTGTTCTATAATATTTTTTATTATTTTATTACAGTTTTTATTTCTTCTTGGACTACCGTTAATTATTATAATTTGATCTTTTTTTTCCATGAACTCCTCCTATTTGTTTTTTAACATAAGTATTAATATATCATCTTCAAAATTATCACTTCCTGAAAACTCTTCAGTTTCCTTTTTCAAGTTTTCAACAATTTTTTGTCTAGTATATTTATAATTATTTTTCACAAAATTTTTAAGTCGTTCTAATCCGTACTCTTCTTTTGCAGTGTTTTTTATTTCAAGAGTACCATCTGTAAACATAAATACCATCGGATAATCTTTAATACTAAATGTATTACTATGGTATTCTATATCTGGTAAAACCCCTATTGGTATACCCTTTTTACAGTTTAAGGATTCTACAACTTCACCACCTTTATCTATTATAATAGGGCTATAATGTCCAGCATTAGAAACAGATAGTATATTTTCATTAGTGTCTACTACATTAATTAACGCCGTAGCAAATACACCCATTTTATCAAATTCATCATATAATATTTTATTTAAATGAGTTGCAATTTCACCAGGTGTTTTAAATTGATAACATAATGTTTTAAAAGTCCCTTTTATCATTGCTACCATA
>NZ_JAGHFM010000013.1 GCF_017888745.1 Terrisporobacter sp.
ATGATAAAGTGAATAAGCTTTCTGTTAAGTTGACATTTTCTACGATAATATCATTTGAAACATTTAAATCTACAGGTGCAAAGTTCCAAATTCCTTTTATTCCTCCATTTACCAACCTGTCAGCTAGCTGTTGTGCTCCATTCTTAGGAACACATAATATACCTATATCTATATTATTTTCTCTTATAAAATCTTCTATATAATCAGAATCTAATATTTCGAAATCTCTTATTTTTAGACCTATTATTTTAGGATTAACATCAAATAATGCTTTTATTTCAAATCCAGCATTTTTAAATCCAGTATAATTAGCTATAGCTTGTCCTAGATTGCCCGCTCCAATCAGGATTGCACTATATTTTTTATCTAATCCTAATATTTTTCCTATTTCGTTATGTAAATCCTCAATATTATACCCATAACCTTGTTGGCCAAATCCTCCAAAATTATTTAAGTCTTGTCTTATTTGAGAAGCAGTAAAACCTATTATATCACTTAACTCTTTAGAAGAGATTCGTTGTACATCTTTATTTAATAGTTCTCCTAGGTATCTATAATATTTTGGTAGTCTTCTAATAACGGCCATTGATATATTTTTACTAGCCATTTGTACACCCCCTGGTATCATTGTTTAATTGTGTTAATAGTATAACACTCTTGATTATATTATGTCAAAACATTATAATTTTAGATAGTTCAAGGAGGTATAAAATTTATGATTGTTTTATCATGTAATAATTTATATAAAAGTTTTGGAATTGACTCTATTTTAGAAAATATATGCTTCACAGTAAATGAAGGAGATAAAGTTGGTATTATTGGTGTTAACGGTACTGGTAAAACTACTCTTATGAAAATAATATCTGGTGAATATGGATATGATCAAGGGGATATATATACTTCTAAAGATTGTGAAATAGGATACTTAGAACAAAATACTAACTTTCATTCTAATAACACTATATTAGATGAAGTTTTAGAAGTTTTTAAGCCTTTAATAGATATGGAATATTATTTAAGAGAATTAGAAATAAAAATAGCAGAAGAAGGAAGTAAGTCTAATTCTTCTATTTTAGAAAAATTAATGAATGACTATTCTCATACGCTTGAACTATTTGCTTCTAAAAATGGGTACGGATATAAATCTGAAGCAAAAGGTGTTCTCAAGGGATTAGGATTTAAGGATGAAGATATGGATAAACCAATCTCTATCTTATCAGGTGGAGAAAAAACTAGAGTTCTATTAGGAAAACTTCTACTAAAGAAACCTACTTTATTACTTCTTGATGAACCTACAAATCATCTTGACTCTGAAGCTATAGAATGGTTAGAATTTTTCCTTAAACAATATAAAGGAACTGTAATACTTATATCTCATGATAGATACTTCTTAGATCAGGTTGTAGGTAGAATATTTGAAGTTCATAATAAAAAATTAAAATCTTACAACGGAAACTATTCTAATTACATTGAATTATCTAAAATAGAAAAAGAAATTGAATTAAAAAATTATGAAGATCAACAAAAAGAAATAAAGAAACAAGAAGAATCAATCGAAAGATTAAAAGCTTATGGTAGAGAAAAACATGTTAAAAGAGCTCGCAGCAAAGAAAAAGCTTTAAATAAAATAGATGTTTTAGATAAACCTGAAGTTTATAGAAAAAAAGCAAAAATTCAATTCCATCCCTCTATTTCAAGCGGAAACGATGTTCTACACGTTAATGATATATCAATGGCGTATGGTGATAGAACGTTATTCAAAAATGTTAATTTTGATATTTATAGAGGTGAAAAGGTTGCCCTTATAGGACCTAATGGTATTGGTAAATCCACACTATTTAAAATAATAATAAATGAACTTCTTCCTATAGAAGGAATTGTAAGTTTAGGAACTAATGTTAATGTTTCATATTTCCATCAAGAACAAAAAACTCTAAATTTAGATAATACTATTATTGATGAAATATGGGATACGAATGATAGGTTAACTCAAACAGAAATTAGGAATATGCTTGGTTCTCTTTTATTTGAAAATGAAGATGTATTTAAGAAAATATCTACATTAAGTGGTGGTGAAAGGGCTAGGGTTGCCATACTTAAATTGATATTATCTAAAGCTAACTTTTTATTATTAGACGAACCTACTAACCACTTAGATATAGATTCAAAAGAAGTTCTTGAAGAAGCTTTGGAAAATTATACAGGTACTATATTTACTATTTCTCACGATAGGTATTTCTTAAATACTGTTGTTGATAAAATTTTAGTCTTAGGGGAAAATGGTGTAACTGAATATCTTGGAAACTATGATTATTATATAAATAAAAAAAGGGAACAAGATGAAATATCTATTATAACTGAAGTTGAAGAAAAAACTAAAACTCAGTTAAAAGAAGAAAGACGTAAAGAAAAAGAGCAAAGGGAAAAGGAAAAGAAAAACAGAAATAAAATAAAAAATATAGAAAAAGAAATTGAAGAAATTGAAATTAAAATAGAAGAATTAGACCATCTTTTATGTAAAGAAGAGGTATATTCTAATCCAGATAAATCAAAAGAAGTAAGTCAAGAAAAAACTAACTATGAAGATAAACTAGCCCAACTTTATGAAGAATGGGAAGCATTAGTTTAATAAAATAAATAAAAAAGTCCCCTTATAGGGGGCCTTTTTTATTTATTTTACAGCTGCAACAACTGACATTTCTACTAGTAATTGTTCTCTAGCCATTTTAGCTTCCACGCAAGCTCTAGCTGGCTCAAATCCATCAACTGTCCATGCATCATAAACAGAATTCATATCAGCAAAATCTCTTGCTATATCCTTTAAGTATATAGTCACAGATAGTATATTTTCTTTATCTGAACCATACTTATTTAATAAATTCTCTATCTTAGCTAAAACACCTGCAGTCTGTTCTTTTATATCTCCTTCTGCACAAACTTGTCCTGATAAATACATTACATTGTTGTTTATAACAACATTACTCATTCTTCCATTACCTTCAAATCTTTGAATACTCATAGTGAATTTCCTCCTAAATTTATATTACGTCAATTTTTAAATTTGGTACTGCATTTAGAGACATATCATCCCTTTTACCATTTATATAATTATAATATCCGGCACATCCTATCATGGCAGCATTATCTGTACATAATGATAATGATGGATATTTAATTTCTATATCATGCTCTTTTGCCATTTCTGAAATTTTTTCTCTAAGAGCTGAATTTGCAGCAACTCCTCCAGATAAAGCAATAATTTTATATTCTTTTTCTAATGCCGCTTTTATTGCCTTAGTTGCAAGTACTTCTACAACAGCCTCTTGGAATGATGCGGCTACATCTTCCACTATAATTTCTTTATTTTTCATTTTTTGACCATTTAAATAATTAAGTACTGATGATTTTAATCCACTAAAACTAAAATCATAAGAATCATCTATATATGCCCTTGGAAAATCTATTGCATTTTTATTTCCTAATTTAGCAAGTTTATCAATTATTGGTCCACCTGGATATCCCAAATTCATAGCTCTGGCGATTTTATCAAAAGCTTCACCTGATGCGTCATCTCTAGTTCTGCCTAATATTTCATAATCATTATAGCCTTTAACCTCTACTAAATGAGTATGTCCACCTGATACAACTAATGTTATAAAAGGTGGTTTTAAATCCTTATGTTCAATATAGTTTGCACATATGTGACCTTGCATATGATTAACACCAACAAGAGGTATATTTAAAGAAAACGCTAGTGCTTTTGCATAAGAAAGTCCTACTAATAAAGCTCCTACTAGCCCTGGTCCATACGTTACAGCTATATGATCTATATCTTCTAATTTAATACCTGCTGTATCTATAGCTTCTTGAAATACTGCATCTATATTTTCAATATGTTTTCTAGATGCTACTTCTGGAACTACTCCTCCAAATTTCTTATGTAATTCTATTTGAGTAGATACTATATTAGCTAATACTTCTCTACCATTTTTTAAAATTGCAACTGCTGTTTCATCACAACTACTTTCCATAGATAATGTTATTATATCTTTCATTTTATTACACCTCTTTTAATTGGCTCCACATAATCATTGCATCTTCTTTATTATCACTGTAATATTCTTTTCTTATGCCACCTATTTTAAATCCGTACTTTTTGTATAAGTTTTGAGCAACTATATTAGAAACCCTCACCTCTAGGGTAATAGCACTCATATTATTTTCTTTACACAGTTCAACTAATTCTTTTATAAGTTTATCTCCTATTTTCTTGCCTCTATAATCACTATGAACCGCTACGTTTGTTATATGTCCTTCATCTAAAACAAACCATACTCCTACATATCCTACAACTTTACCATCTATTTCTGCAACTATATATCTAGCTAAATTATTTTTTAATTCTTGTTTTATAGCTTCTTTTGACCAAGGATCTGCAAAACAATCTTCTTCTACCTTATAAACATCATCTATATCATCCTTAGTCATAGTTCTAATTATTAAATTATTTTCCATCGTTTAGCCTCTTTTGTTTTTCTTCATATTGTTCTTCTGCTTGAGATTTTCTTATATACATAGGGTTTATATCATAGCAATTATGAACATCCTTATTTTCTTTCATTTTATTTCTAGCGATTACACATAAACTACTAGCTTTAGTTATGTTATTTGATGGAGATGGAACCGTAATATTATTAATTGCCTCTATTTTATCTTTATATTTATATACTGCTTCACCAAGCAATACCCATTCTTCTTTAGTTTCCTCTAATTCTTTTAATAAATCATCGATTTTTACTATACTTATATCATCTAATGCTTTTATTTCATTGTCTTCTAATATGTACTTATTCATATAGACTTGATTTCTTTGGGCGTCTAATATAGAACATATTTTTCTATTGCAAAAATCCATATTTAATCCTAATATCTCTAATGAATTCACTCCTATTATAGGTATATTATTTACATGAGCAATGGCTTTTGCAGTTGCCATACTAATTCTAAGACCTGTAAAAGATCCTGGCCCTACACACACACCTATTGCATCTATATCTTTTATGTCAATATCACTAAGTTGTAACATATTTTCTATCATTGGCATTAGTTTTTGTGAATGAGTTTTCTTAGTATTTATGGTATATTCACAAATTAATTTATCATCCTCTAAAACTGCAATATTAGCAGCCATTGTAGAAGTATCTATTCCTAATATTTTCATCATTTAGTCAACTCCTCAACTATATCTTCATATTTTTTACCAAATGGTGTTAATACCATCTCTCTACCAGTTTCTTTATAGTTTAATTCTATTTTCAAATATTCTTCTGGAAGTATATCTTCGATTATATTTGCCCATTCAATTATGCATACACCTTCTGAATCTATGTATTCATCGAATCCTATATCATACATTTCTTCACTACAACCAATTCTATATACATCAAAATGATATAATGGAATACGACCTTCGTACTCATTCACTATTGTAAATGTAGGGCTTGTAATATAATCATCTACTCCTAGAGATTTAGCTAAACTTTGTGTCATAGTAGTTTTTCCCGCACCTAAATCTCCTATTAAACAAACTACACTTCCTGGAAAAAGTAATTTACCTAATTTATCACCAATTTCTCTCGTTTTCTCTTCTTTATCTAAATAAATTTTTTTCATCTATATCACCGTTAAAATCCTTAATTTAGTTTATCATTCATTATTCTATATTATTAATCATTATTGTCAATTTAATTATTATTTTAGTCATCTCTTTTTGTACAACTAGATATTATTATATAATAACCTTCATCTATAATAAAGGGTTTCTATATACTTACTTTAAAATTGAATTATCTTAATAATTAAATACAACTTGATTTGAATAATCTCATATAAAAATATAACTATAATAAAAGTTTGGCTTAAATATAAAAAAGGAGCTATAATAGCTCCTTTTTTATTTTATATAATTATTTATTTAATAGTTTTTCCATTTTTTTAAATAAAGGTAATATAGCAATTGTCATTATAAAACCTTTAAGTATATTAAAAGGAGCAATCATCCATATTACAAAACTATATAAATCCGTAACTCTTGGATTTATTATATTACCAGCTTGTATTATTTCTTCCATTGGCATAAAGTTTGCATATAAAGGAAGCATTACATAGTAATTCATAATACACCCCATAATAGTCATTGCCACAATTCCAAGTAAGGCACCTACTATTACAGTTTTATAAGTTTTCCACTTTTTATAAAATAAACATATTATAAGCACATAAGCTCCACCTATCATGATATTTGCAAATTCACCAACACCACCAGTAGTACTGGCAGTTAGAGCTTGAAGAAAGTTCTTAATTACAACTATAATTAAACCTGCTACTGGACCTAGAGACATTCCACCAAATATAGCTGGTATATCTGACAAGTCTATTTTTAAAAATACTGGAAATATAGGTAATGGAACTGATATAAACATTAGTACATATGCTATAGCTGATAGTAACCCTATTTTTGATATTGTTTTTGTAGACATTAAGTTTGTTTTTTTCATTGCGTTTTGCATTATATAACCTCCCAATTTTAAATATAAATTCTAAAAGAAAATAAAAAACTCGAAGATACGGTCTTCGAGTTTTATGAATATTCAAAATGGATTATGTTATATATCATAATTCTCTTCTCTCATCCAGACTTTACTGTCGGCTTTGGAATCTCACCAAATCATGCTACATAAGTAGCTCGCGGGCTATACCGCCGGTAGGGAATTTCACCCTGCCCCGAAGATCTTCTGTTTTTTAATTTCTTATATATTATAATAATAGAATAATTATATAAATTATGTCAACAATATTTTATCTATAATAAAACTCAAGATTTAGTTTATAGTATCACCATTTAACAAAATATTTATATTTTCTTATATACTATCTTTCCATCTATTATTGTATATAATACATTACTATTTATTTCAAAAGGATTATTATCCCATATGACTATGTCTGCATCTTTTCCAACTTCTATAGAACCCACTCTATTATCAATCCCTAAAACTTTAGCAGGATTAATTGTTATAGCCTCTAAAGCTTTCTCTTCTTTCATACCATGTTTTATAGCTATACCTGCACATAACGGAAGGTATTGAATAGGTGTGACTGGATGGTCTGTTATTAGACAAATATTAAGTCCATTATTTGATAATATACCTGCTGTCTCAAAAGTTAAGTTCCTAAGCTCTATCTTTGATCTTTCCGTAAGAGATGGGCCAACTAAAATAGGATATCCTTCTTCAATTAGCTCATCAACAACAAGATGACCTTCTGTGCAATGATCTAACGTTAATTTTAAATCAAACTCTTTTGCTATTCTTATAGCAGTAAACATATCATCGACTCTATGAGCATGTGCTTTTAAAGGAATTTCTCTTTTTAATACAGGTATTAAGCTTTCATATTTCATATTATATTCTGGTTTTTTTGTGTCATCTTCTTCAAGTTGACTCTTCTCAATATCATTAAGATATTCTTGTGCTTTTCTTAAAGTTTCTCTAATTAAAGCAGCTATTGCCATTCTTGTCTGAGGCGTTTTTTCATTTACACCATAGCAGTTTTTAGGATTTTCACCAAAGGCAATTTTCGTAGCTACTGGATTTTTTATAACCATTTTATCTACTATTTTACCATATGTTTTTAAAGCTATAGCCTGACCACCTATGGGGTTTGCACTCCCCGGAGTACTACAAACAGATGTTATACCAGACTTTAAAGCCTCATTAAAAGTTATATCCATAGGATTTATAGCATCTATAGTATTTAATTGAGGTGTTATAGGATCTGTTTGCTCGTTTCCATCTATACCCTCAGTAGCCATACCATCTTCCCATAACCCTAGGTGGGTATGTGCATCTATAAACCCCGGTAATACTAAACATCCTTTAGCATCTATCACAGTCGCATCTAAAGGCGCAACTATATCACTACCAATTTCTTTTATTTTTTTATTTTCAATAAGTAAATTTCCAATTATTATTCCTTCAGTAATTGTGTTTATTGTTGCATTCTTTATAAATATCACTGTGCACCTCCATTCTATATTTTCATAGATAAGCTAACTCTTTGTTTATCTAAATCTATTCCTATTACCTTTACATCTACTATATCGCCCACAGAAGCTACTTCCATAGGATCTTTAACGAATCTATTACTCATTTGCGATTTATGAACTAACCCATCATTTTTAATTCCTATATCAACAAATACACCGAAATCTACAACATTTCTAACTGTTCCTTTTAAAATCATTCCTTCTTTTATGTCCTCTATTTTTAATACATCAGTTCTAAGTATTGGTTTAATACCATCTTCTTCCCTTGGGTCTCTTCCTGGTTTTTTTATTTCTAGTATTATATCTTTTAAAGTTACTTCTCCTATTCCTAGATCTTCACTAATCTTCTTTAAACCTATTTTATTTACTCTCTCATCTATATCAGATATATTTTTATTTTTTACATCATCTAATGAGAAACCTATCATATTAAGCATATTTTTACATATATCATAACTTTCTGGATGAACCCCAGTATTATCAAGTGGATTTTTACCATCACTAATTCTCATAAATCCTGCACATTGGACAAAAGCTTGAGGCCCTAATCTTTTTACTTTTTTAAGCTCAGTTCTTGAAGTAAATGAACCATTTTCTTCTCTATAAGAAATTATATTTTTTGCTACGGCTTTACTTATACCTGATATACGCTCTAAAAGTGAATAGGATGCCGTATTTAAATCTAGCCCAACCCTATTTACAGAATCTTCAACAACTCCATCTAATACTTCTTTTAATCTTTTTTTATTTAAATCATGTTGATATTGACCAACACCAATACTTTCTGGATCAATTTTTACTAACTCAGCTAAAGGATCTTGAAGTCTTCTACCTATAGATATTGCTCCTCTTATTGATACATTTATATCGGGATGTTCTTCAGCAGCTAACTCTGATGCTGAATATATTGATGCACCTGCCTCATTTACAATTATATATTGGATTCTTACATCCATTTCCTTGATTAATTCAGATATTAATTTTTCTGATTCTCTTGAAGCTGTACCATTTCCTATTGCTATAACATCTATATTATATTTTTCAATCAATTTTTTTAAAGTTTTCTTAGCATGTTCTTCTTTTCCTTGAGGCTTATGAGGATAAACAATAGCTTCATCTAAAAACTTTCCATTTTCATCTACAACTGCAATTTTACATCCATTAACGTAACCTGGATCAAATCCCATAACTACTTTGCCTTTTAATGGTGGCTGTAAAAGAAGATTTTTAATATTTTCACCGAATACATTAATAGCTCTTTCTTGCGCTTGCTCTGTTAGATGATTTCTAACTTCTCTTTCTATAGAAGGGAATATCAATCTTTTATAAGAATCTTCTATTGATGACATTATAACTTCTTTATTTTTGAAATTATTTTTATTAACATATTGTCTTTCTATGTAACTCAAATTTCTATCATTATCAATTTCTAATTTAACCTTTAAAAAGTCTTCTTTTTCTCCTCTATTTATAGCAAGAACCCTATGAGAAGCCATACTTTTTACTGATTCACTAAAATCATAATACATATCATATACAGATTTTTCATCTTTGGCATTTTTAGTCACTATAACACCATACTTTAAAGCATTTTCTCTTATATGCTTTCTTACCTCTGCATTATCAGAAACTATCTCTGCAATAATATCCTTAGCGCCTTTTAACGCTTCTTCTATAGATTTAACTTCTTTTTCTTCATTTATATATTTTGACGCTTCTTCATCAATATTATTAATATTTTTCTCTAAAATTAATAATGCTAATTCTTCTAAACCTTTTTCTTTAGCTATTGTGG
>NZ_JAGHFM010000113.1 GCF_017888745.1 Terrisporobacter sp.
ATGTAAAAAATAATACTATAATAATATTAATATTATTTTAGCATAATATATTAACAATTTAATGTAAGGAGTTAGGATGAATGGAAAAAGTAGAAAGTTTTAAGTTAGATCATAATAAAGTTAAAGCGCCATATGTGAGAAAGTGTTGTGTATTAGATGGAGCAATGGGGGATAGAGTAAGTAAATTTGATTTAAGATTTTTGCAACCCAATTTAGAGTCTTTTGGAACAGCAGCAATACATGGATTAGAACATCTATTAGCCACATATTTAAGGGAAGAATTAAATAATATAATAGACTTATCTCCTATGGGATGTAGGACAGGATTTTACTTAATAATGTGGGGAGATGTAGAACCATCGATAGTAAAAGAAGGATTAGAAAAAGCGTTACATAAGGTTATAGACTCAAAAGAAATGATAGCAGCTACTGCTGTTGAATGTGGTAACTATAAAGATTTATCTTTATTTGGAGCAAAGGAATATGCCCAAAAAGCATTAGAAGAAGGATTTTCTTTAAATATCTACGGAGAATAAGATGATAGAAAATATTAGTAAGTTACTTCAAATAGATAAAAAAGAAGTATTAAGATACTTACAGTATAAAAATCAAAACCTAAGTAACAACATAAATGAGGAAATTGATAATTGTATTAATAGGACAAGAGAAATTATAAACCCAAGGTACGTTTTCAGAACTTATTTTATAGAAAAACAAGATATCAATAATAAAAAAATTGTTTATTTAAAAGATTCAAATATAAAATTTGAGAGTGAAGATATATATAGACTATTTGATAAATGTGATGAATGTATTTTAATATCATCAACATTAGGATTAGAAATTGAAAAAGAAATAAGAAAATTAACTTATACTAATTTAAGTAAAGGTTTAATAATTGATGCATGTGCTACAACAGCTATAGAGGAAGTGTGCGATATTTTACAAGAAAATATAGAGCGTGAATTATTGAAAGAAAATAAGCATATAACTATGAGATATAGCCCTGGATATGGGGATTTATCAATTGAAAAAAATGTAGATATAATTAATATTTTAAATAGTCAAAAAGAAATAGGGTTAACAGTGACAGACAGTGGAATTATGATTCCAAGAAAGTCTGTTGTTGCATTAATAGGAGTTTCTAAAAAGGGGATAAAAAGAGAAAAAAAATCTTGTGATAACTGCTCTAATAAGCATAATTGTAAGTATAAAAAGGAGGCTAAAATTTGTGGAGATTAAGGAATACTTAAAAGATAATATATTAATATTTGATGGGGCAATGGGAACGATGCTTCAAAATGAAGGGCTTCCAATTGGAGATAATCCAGAAGTGTTTGGTATGAAAAATCCTGATAAATTATTAAAAATACATAAAAAGTATTTAGAAGCAGGAAGTAATGTAATAACTACTAATACTTTTGGTTGCAATGAACTTAAAGTTACGAAACTAGGATATACGGTGGAAGAGATAATAGATAGTGCTGTTTCTATAGCTAAAAAAGCAATAGAAGAAACCGATAAAACTAAGCCAAGATATGTAGCCTTAGATATAGGACCAATAGGAGAGATGTTAGAACCTATGGGAACTCTTTCTTTTGATAAAGCTTACGATATCTTTAAAAGACAAGCTATTCAAGGAGAGAAAAGTGGAGCGGACTTAATTATAATAGAAACTATGATGGATCTTTATGAAGCTAAAGCAGCAGTTTTGGCAGCTAAAGAAAATACTAATTTACCTGTAATATGTACTATGACTTTTGATGAAAATGGAAGAAGTTTTACAGGATGTTTACCAGAATCTATGGTAGCTACGATTGAAGGTTTAGGTGTAGATGCACTAGGCGTAAACTGTTCTTTAGGGCCAAAACAGTTATTGCCAATAGTAAAAACAATAACAGAAATCGCAAATGTACCTGTTATAGTACAAGCTAATGCAGGTTTACCAGTATTGGAAAATAATCAAGCAGTATATAAAATGACAGCATATGAGTTTTTTCAAGGTGTTAGAGAATTTGTTAAATTGGGAGCATCTATTATAGGTGGATGTTGTGGTACTAATGAAACTTTTATAAAAGAAATATGTGATAATATTGATTTACTAGTTAAGCAAGAACCAAATAGAAAAGAAACTACTATAGTATGTTCATCTGTAAAATATATTGATGTAAATGGGCCAACAATAGTAGGAGAAAGACTAAATCCTACAGGAAGAAAGCATCTACAAAATGCTTATATTACAGGAGACAATGACTATGTAATAAACTTGGCTCTTGAACAAGGTAGGGAAGGTTCGCAAATTATAAATGTGAATGTGGGATTGCCAGAGATAGATGAAGAAAAAGCTATGATTAGGGTCATAAAGGGAATTCAAGAAGTAGTTGATTTACCTTTGCAAATAGATTCTTCTAATGTTAAGGCTCTTGAGAATGGATTAAGATATTACAACGGTAGAACAATTGTAAACTCTGTAAACGGAAAAGATGAATCATTAGAAAAAATTTTACCTATAGTAAAAAAATATGGAGCTTGTGTTGTAGGACTTACTTTAGACGACAATGGGATACCATCTACAGCACAGGGAAGATTTAATATTGCTAAGAAGATAGTTGAGAGAGCTGAAAGCTATGGAATAAAAAGAAAAGACATATTCATAGATTGTTTATCTCTTACTGTTTCTGCTCAGCAGGAAGAAGCCTTAGAAACTATAAAAGCAATAAAAATGGTAAAAGAAAATTTAGGATGCAAAACTATTTTGGGAGTTTCAAACATATCTTTTGGTACACCTAATAGAAGAGCTTTAAATAACACATATTTAAACTTAGCCCTTGGCGACGGATTAGATTTAGCAATAATTAATACAGAAGACAAAAATATGGTTAATTCTATATACGCATATAGGGTAATTAGTAATATGGATAAAGGTTGCGTAGATTATATAAAGAAATGTAGTGATATTTCAGAGGATAAAAAAACTACAAAAAAGAAAAATAATGAAAAACTTACTCTAGAAGATGTGATAGAAAGAGGATTAAAAGAAGAGGCAAAAGGATTAACTTTAGATATTCTAGAGTCAAAAGATGAATATTATGTTTTAGATGAAATATTAATACCTGCTTTAGACAAAGTAGGGGAAAAATATGATAAGGGAGAATTATTTTTACCACAAATGATTCAATCTGCTGAAACTGTTAAAGTATCATTAAACATTATAAAAGAAAGATTAAGTCAAAATAATAGCAATGATGGTTCAAAGGGTAAGATAATAGTAGCAACAGTTCAAGGTGATATTCATGATATAGGAAAAAACATAGTAAAAATAATGCTTGAAAACTATGGATATCAAGTAATAGATCTTGGCAAAGATGTTCCTATTGAAGATGTTGTAAAAAGAGCTAAAGAAGAAAATATAGAGCTTATTGGATTAAGTGCTTTAATGACTACAACGGTAGAAAATATGAAAAAAACTATATCAGCATTAAGAGATAATGGAATAAATGCAAAAGTATTTGTAGGTGGAGCAGTTTTAACTCAAGAATATGCAGATAAGATGAATGCAAATTATTACTCTAAGGATGCGAAATCAGCAGTAGAAATAGCTAAAATAAATTTTAACAGTAAAATATAATTGAAAAAAAATATAATAATATGTTAGAATATAAAGAGCAGTTTATAAAATTTTGAACTTAAAATAAGTAAAAAATATGTTATAAATTGTCTTTATGTGTTAATATTAAATAACAGTTAGTTGATAAATTAATCATTTAAATAATCTATGTATATATTGTGATTATTTGATTCAATATATAGAGGTTAATTAGCAGCTAATCATTAATCTATTTTAGATTAATAAAAATTAAAAATTTCTCGTCAACATAAAAAGAGGCTATTTTATAGCCTCTTTTTGTTGGAAAAATTTAATTGGACTTGTATACTAAAATGCCCAATTACCATTTTTAAATATTTGAATTTCTTCTCCATCATGAGTAGTACCGATTATATTTAAATCTGATGTACCAATCATGAAGTCAACATGAGTTAAACTATCATTTATTCCGTATTTATCATACTCCTCTTTAGGTAAATTAGCTCCATCTTTTATGCATGTTGCATATGCTGAACCGATAGCAAGATGACAAGATGCATTTTCATCATATAATGTATTGTAGAATACAATATTAGTATCAGATATTGGTGATGAATAAGGAACTAATGCAACTTCACCTAGATAATGAGAACCTTCATCTGTATCTATAAGGTTTTTTAATGTTTCTTCGCCTTGAGCAGCACAACAGTCTATAATTTTACCATCTTTAAAAGTTAAAGAAAAATCATCTATTACATTTCCACCATAAACTAAAGGTTTAGAGCTATGCACCACTCCATTTACTTCATATTTATGAGGTAATGTAAATATTTCTTCTGTAGGTATATTTGGATTAAAGTTTATATTATTTGGATCTTTAGATGCTCCACTTTCCCATATATGACCTTCAGGAAGACCTATAGTTAAATCTGTTTTCTCCGATTTGTATTTTAATGTTTTAAAATTCTTTTCATTTAAGAAAGAAGTTCTTTTTTCTAAGTTTGCATTATGCTCATGCCATGCTTGAATAGGGTCTTCTTTATCTACTCGAGTACATTTAAATATTAAATCCCAAAGTTTATTTACAGCCTCGTCTGCAGATATATCAGGGAATACTTTTTGAGCCCAAGCTTTAGTTGGGACAGATACTATACTCCATTTACACTTATCTGTTAAAGTATAAGATCTCCATTCTTTTAAAGCTGCTCCAGAAGATTTTTGATAATTTGCAACTCTTTTAGGATCTACATTTTTAAGTAAATCAGGATTTTGAGCATATATACTTAAGAAAGCGCCACCTTCTTTAGCAATATCTACATATTGATCTGATATCCAGCGAGGAAACTCATTAAATACTTCATCAGGTGCATATAGGTATCTAGCTAACGAGCATTCTTCATCTGACCATTCAACAAACACATTTCTAGCTCCACATTCGTAAGCGCATTTTACTGCATGTCTTACAAAGTCAGCACACTCAATAGGTGTTCTAATAAGAAGTGTTTGATTTGGTTGAATATTAACACCGATTTTAATAGCTAACTCTGCATATTTTTTTAAATTTCTATCTAAATCCATTTTTAACCTCCGTTTATAAAATTTACTAGTAATTCTATTATATCATTATATTATAGTTTTAATCATATCAACAATAATCATACAAAAAGTTGCATTATAGCTAAATTAAAAATATTTTTTTACAAAAAAATCGAACAAAAATGAAATATTATATTTTAAAAAATCTTCAAAAATCTTATAATAAAATAATGAGAATAAATTAAGAAATTGATTACATCTAAAGTAGATATATTTATGATAAAAGATGGGAGATACATTTCAGTTAGGAGGTTATAGATGGAGTTATATGATGCAATTTTTTATAGAAAAACTATAAAAAGTTATTCAGACAAGAAGATAAAACAACCATTATTAGAAGAAATAAAAAAACTATGCTGCAATATAACTTATCTAAATAACGATTTAAATATTAAAGCCCATTTAATTGAAAGAGGACATTTGATACATTTTTCTATAGGTAAAGAATATGAGGTTAAAGCACCTCACTACATTCTTATGACGTCAAATAAAGGTGAAGACTACTTGCAAAATGTAGGATTTGCTATGGAAGAATTAATTCTAGAGTTAACTTGTCTAGGAGTAGGAAGTACATGGTTACAGTGTAAATTAAAAAGGGAAGATGTTGAAGAATTCATGCAATTAGATGAAATAGATATGGAAGAGGAAGACTATGAGGACAAAATAGAATACCCTGTATCATTAATTGCAATTGGTTATCCGGATAAATATGATAGTTTATTTAGAAAAGGTAAAAAAAGTTATAATAGAAAGAAAATGAAAGATATTTGTAAAACTTTTAATCCAAAATGGAATGAAGTTTTTGAAGGGGTAAGAGTATCACCATCTATTATGAATCAACAACCGTGGTTATTTAAAGAAAATGATTATGGATTCGATTTGTATGAATGTTTGCCAAAGAAAAAATATAAAATCGAAGAGGAAAGTAAGATAAGTATGGGAGGAGCATTAAGGCATTTTGATATATGTTGTAAAGAGAATAATTTAAATGTTGAATATGCAAAGAAAACGGTTAATAATAAGAGAATGAAAGAATATTTCATAAGTATTATTGATAAAAATCAAGAAGAAATATAATATGTTAGCTAAAGAATAGTTGACACGAAATAAAATAAATGTAATAATTAGATAAACTTAATTTTAATAAAATAATGGTAATTTATATATTAGTCCAGAGAGGCTAGAATAAATTATTAGATAAATTTTTTAATGATTATAATAAAATGAAAATATAATAAAGTCTTTTAAAATAGTCCAGAGAGGCTGATAAAGATGAAACATAACTAATACGAATTATTTTTATTGTTTAGATTATGAATACAGAATCCTTATACCTCTTTTTGGTGTAAGGATTTTTTTTAAGGCTTTATTAAGAAGGAGTGAATAAAATGATAAATGGAAAAGAAAAATTAATCGTTGCAATCGACACAGGTGATTTTGATAAAGCTAAGGAATTAATAGATCAGTTAGAAGATAGTGTAGATATATTTAAGGTAGGTTTAGAGCAATATGTTGCTACAAGAGGAAAAACAGTTGATTACCTTAAAGAAAAAGGAAAGAAGATATTTTTAGATCTTAAATTCCACGATATACCAAATACAATGAAAAGTGCAGTGAGAGCAGCTGTAAGAGATAATGTATGGCTAATGACAATACATGTTTCTGACTTAGAAGGAATGAGACAATGTGCTTTAGTAGCTAAAGAAGAAGCTGAAAGATTAAATATAGAAAAACCTATAATTGTAGGTGTTACAGTGTTGACTTCATTAAGTAATGAAGACTTACAAGATATAGGATGTAATATGACAACAGAAGAGTTAGTAATAAAGAGAGCAAAACTAGCAAAAAAATCAGGGATAGATGGAATAGTATGTTCTGCTAAAGAAGTTAATAAAATAGTAGAAGTATGTGGGGAAGATTTTGTTACTGTATGCCCAGGAATAAGACCAGCATCATCAAATGCAGGAGATCAAAAAAGGGTAGTTACTCCAACAGAGGCTATTAGAAATGGAGCTAAGTACATAGTTGTTGGAAGACCGATAACTGAAAGTGAAAATCCAAAACAAGCGGCAATTGATATTGTAAAAGAAATAGAAAAAGCTTAGGGGGCAAGGGGTATGAAGGCGAGATTAATTTTAGAAGATGGAACTATTTTTGAAGGAAAGGCTTTTGGATATTTAGAAGATTCTGTTGGTGAGGTTGTATTTAATACTTCAATGACTGGATATGGAGAGGTATTAACAGATCCTTCTTATTATGGACAGATAGTGACGATGACTTATCCTTTAATAGGAAACTATGGAATAAATTTAGAAGATGTACAATCTAGTATGGTATCAGTAAAAGGATTCATAGTTAGAGAAAAAAGTGATGAACCAAATAACTTTAGATGCGAAATGAGCTTAGATGTATATTTAAAGCAAAATAAAATAATAGGCCTTGAAGGTATAGATACAAGAGCTTTGACTAAGATATTAAGAAATAACGGTACTATGAAAGGTATCATAACAATAGATAATGAAGCTAAATTAGAAGATATAAAACATAAGTTAGACGCTTTTGAAAACAATACAGCAGTTATGACTGTATCAAGAAAGCAAGTTGAACATATTGAAGGTAATGGTCCTAAAGTAGCAATAATGGATTATGGTGTAAAACAAAATATAATAGATAACTTTGCTGAAAGAGGATGCGATATAACTATATTTCCAGCCTTAACTTCAGCAGAAGAAGTTTTATCTACTAATCCAGATTTGATATTCTTATCAAATGGACCTGGGGATCCAGATGATTTAGAAGAAATAGTAGAAAACGCTAAACAAATGGTAGGAAAGAAACCTGTAGCAGGAATTTGCTTAGGACATCAAATTTTAGGAAAAGTATTTGGTGGAAAAACTTCAAAACTTAAATTTGGTCATAGAGGTGGAAACCATCCAGTGAAAGATTTTGAAGAGGATAGAGTATTTATAACATCTCAAAACCATGGATATTATGTAAGTGAAGTTCCAGAATGTATGGAAGTAACTCAAATTAACTTAAATGATAATACAGTAGAAGGAATGAGACATAAAGAACTACCAGTATATAGTGTTCAATACCATCCAGAAGCTTGTCCAGGGCCAAAAGATAGCACTTATGTATTTGATAAATTTTTAGAATTATTATAATTGTTTAGATGGGAGAAAAAAGTTATGCCTAAAATAGATAGTATTAAGAAAACATTAGTATTAGGTTCGGGTCCTATTATAATAGGGCAAGCAGCTGAGTTCGATTACTCAGGTACACAAGCTTGTGAAGCTTTAAAAGAAGAGGGAGTAGAAGTTGTTCTTATAAATAGTAACCCTGCAACAATTATGACGGATAAAGAAGTTGCACATAAAATATATATAGAACCTTTAACAATAGAATCAATAGAAAAAGTAATAGAAAAAGAAAGACCAGATAGTTTACTTGCAGGTATGGGGGGACAAACAGCTTTAAATCTTGCTGTTGAATTAAGTGATGCCGGAATATTAGATAAATATAATGTAAAAATAATTGGAACATCTGTTGAATCAATAAAAAAAGGTGAAGACAGAGATACATTTAGAGAAACTATGAGGGAGATAAATCAACCAGTTATAGAAAGTGATATAGTAACTAACTTAGAAGATGGTATTATATATGCTGATAAAATAGGATACCCAGTAATAGTTAGACCTGCGTACACTTTAGGGGGAACTGGTGGGGGAATCGCCAACGATAGAGAAGAGTTAACAGAAATATTAAATCATGGATTACAATTAAGTCCAGTTACTCAAGTTCTTTTAGAAAAAAGTATAAAAGGATGGAAAGAAATTGAGTATGAAGTAATGAGAGATGGTAATGGAAACTGTATAACTGTATGTAATATGGAAAATGTTGATCCTGTCGGAGTACATACAGGAGATAGTATAGTTGTTGCACCTAGCCAAACTTTAAGTGATGTAGAATATCAATTATTAAGAAAAGCCTCTATAGATATAATAAATGCTATAGAAGTTAAAGGTGGATGTAATGTACAGATAGCACTTCATCCTCATAGATTAGAGTATGCAATTATAGAAATAAATCCTCGTGTAAGTAGATCATCAGCATTA
>NZ_JAGHFM010000014.1 GCF_017888745.1 Terrisporobacter sp.
GGTATTTATTTTGTATTTAAGTTGTTTCAAAGTTGTAAAATGTAGTATTTTTTGTCACATATTATTTTTTTATGCATATTAATATATGTTTTAATAATTTAAGGTCAAAATGTATACATATTTTATAATTGCTATAACATCTGGTTTAATTTAATCTATATTTTATAAACTATATATATCAGAAAATTCTATTTGACATTTTTCTATATGAAAATCTTTATTATTGCAATTTATAATATTCTCATCTTCTTCGTCTAATACTTTTATAGGTATGTTAAAGACAAAATTAGTACCTTTTCCCACATCACTATATACCTTTATATTTCCACCATGCTTCTCAACTATTGACTTTACAAGAGATAGACCTATACCACTACCCTCAAATCTTCTAGATAAAGGGGTATTAGCTTGTCCAAACCTATCAAATATTATTTCTAGCTTATCTGGAGGTATACCTGTACCAGTATCTTTTACTGATACTTTTACTTCTTTTGAATCAGATGTTATATTAACTTCAATACTTCCATTATCTGATGTATATTTAATTGCATTAGATAAAAGGTTTAGCATTACTCGTTCTATCTTATCAGGATCACAGGATAATATTACCTCTTCTACATCTGTGTCAAATATAAGATTTATATTTTTATCCTCTACATAATCTACTACTGAAAGTGTTATATCTTCTATGATATTTATTATATTATGATTTGAAAACTGCATGTTATAATATCCAATATCAATTTTACTTATATCTATAAAATTATTAACAAGCCTTAAAAGTCTATATGAATTTTGTTTTATTGTATCTATATGTTTGGTCACACTTCCTCTGCTAAAGTTATCATTCTCCATATTCTTTTTAGCTAGTTGAGTTGTTCCTAATATTATATTTAAAGGAGTTTTAAATTCATGAGATATATTAGCAAAAAATTCATTTTTAACAATTTCTGAACTAACCTTTTCTTCCAAACTTTTCCTTTGTTCTTCAATATTCTTTTGTTCTGTGATATCTTTAGCAGTTCCTATAACTATGTTATTTACTGAATCATACATGTAGTTCCATTCTAGCCATCTATATCCACCATTTTTACACATGTATCTATTAATAAGCCTACATGAACAATCTAGCATATCTTTTATTTCTACAATAATATTTAAATCTTCTGGATATACAAATTCAACATAGTTATGATTAACTAACTCATATTCACTCCATCCTAATAGTTTAGTCCAGTTTGAATTTACTTTTTTTATGTATCCCAACTCATCAAATGTAGCAAATAAGTCAACTGCTGTTTTTAAATAAAGTTCTAACTCATACTCTGTATCTTTTCTTTTTTTACTTTCTAGTTTTGTTACTTTTGAAAGCCTGCAGCTCTTAATAATCATAGCTATATTATCACAAATAAATTTCATAAAATCATCTTGAAATTTAGGAGGATTAGTAACATCGTCATAAGATATGTTTAATATACCTATAAATTCATCATACAGTTTAATTTTATACGAGGCTGTATATACAGTATTTTCTAAACTTTTTTCATTTACATAATATTGGTCAAGAGGTCTCTCAACTAATCTTAATCCCTCATATGATTTATTTACCATATAATCATACTCTTTATTACTTTTTATAGGTATAGACTCTATACCGCTAAATATTTTGATAGCATTTTTTATTTTAACATATGGTATAAGACTTTGTTTTTCTGCATCATATAATAATATACTAAATCCACTTGCTTCTATACTTTTTGTTATTTTATGACCTATATCTTCTAATAGACTATGCATATCTATATTATTATTTCTATTTTTTCCTATATTATTTAGATTAGTTATTCTATTATAATTTTTATAAAGTTCTTCTGTTATTGCTTTTTCCAAGGTTACATTTTTCGCTACACATACCATGTACTTATAATTTCCATTTTCATCATATATAGGATGTTTATAAATATCATGCCAAACTTCTTCATCGAAATATATACCTTTTTCATTATATGATTTTGCAAAATTCAACTTTAATACTTCTTTATCATTTTTTATATATTGTGTAACCAAATCTTTATCAAAAAAATCTTTCATATATGTTCCTAATAATTCTTCTGATTTTTTTGAATGCATAGATGAATAAGTATTATTTACATACAAATACTTTCCATCTTTATCTCTTAAAAAGGCTACTAATCCCATATTATCAAGTAAAACTTCTAAATCTTCAATACTATAATACTTATATTTAATATCTTTAGATATTATAAAAATAGCCTTATTTTTTTCAAAATAACCTATGCTTATATCACTAAATAATTGTATTATTTTATTATTTTTTGAATAAAAGCTAATATCAATTCTTGTATCTGCTGAAACTTCTAATATGTTTGTTTTATAATTATCTTTATCTACTAAAATATCTTCTACATTTAATTCATATATTTCTTCTTCATTGTATTTTAACTTTTTCAAAAATTTATCATTTGCGAAAACTATATCACCATTGCTATTTGTAATTAATACATATTCATCAAATTTATTAAATATTGAATTCACCTAATACCTAACCTCCTATAAAACTTTGCTTTTTATTCAAAAAATCACTACTTAGTAGTAAGTTTAGCATTATTTAATACACTCGTCATATATTATCTAATATTTATAATGATTTTAACAAAAAAATCCTGTTAGTAATGTTACTAACAGGATTAAACCTCAAACATAAAATTATATACTTATTATTCCATTATATCTACATCTTCACCTTTTAAAATCTTATTTATATTTCTAACAGCACACATTTTTCCACACATAGTACAAGTATCTTCATTTTCTGGCTTAGATTCAGCTCTGTATCTTCTTGCTTTTTCTGGATCGATAGATAGATCAAACATTTTTTCCCAATCTAAATCTCTTCTAGCTTTACTCATTTCATTATCCCAATCAGTTGCTCCATTTACACCTTTTGCAATATCAGCTGCATGAGCTGCTATTTTAGAAGCTATAATCCCTTCTTTGACATCTTCAACAGTTGGTAGTCTTAAATGTTCTGCTGGTGTAACATAACATAAGAAAGAAGCTCCATAAGTTGCAGCAATTGATCCACCTATAGCCGCTGTAATATGATCATATCCTGGCGCCACATCTGTAACTAATGGTCCAAGTACATAAAAAGGTGCTCCCTTGCATACAGTTTCTTCAATTTCCATATTAGCTTTAATTTGATTTAATGGCATATGTCCAGGTCCTTCTATCATAACTTGTACATTTTTTTCCCAAGCACGAGTTGTTAATTCTCCTAAAGTTACCAATTCTTCTATTTGAGATACATCTCCAGCATCAGCTATACTTCCTGGTCTGCAAGCATCTCCTAAACTTATTGTTACATCATGTTCACTACATATATCTAATATTTCATCATAATACTCATAAAATGGATTTTCATTTCCTGTTAACTCCATCCATGCAAAAATTATAGATCCTCCCCTAGAAACTATATTTGTAAGTCTATTAGACTTTTTAAATCTTTCTACAGTATGTTTATTAACACCACAATGAAGTGTTAGGAAATCTACACCATCCTCAGCATGCATTCTTACCACATCTATCCATTCTTTTGAAGTTATACTTCTTAATGGTTTGTTATAATAAACTACTGCATCATATATAGGAACTGTACCAATCATTGCAGGACACTTCTCAATTAGCTTTCTTCTGAATTTTTTAGTATCACCAAAAGAACTTAAGTCCATTATTGCCTCTGCTCCTAAATTCACCGCATTCATTACCTTTTCCATTTCAACATCTGTATCAAGGCAGTCCTTTGAAGTTCCTAAATTTACATTTATTTTAGTTTTTAATTTTTTTCCTATTCCATAAGGTTTTAAGCTTTTATGATTTTTATTTGCTGGTATTACTACTTTACCTTTAGCTACTAAATCTACCAATTCGCAAATATCCATATTTTCATACTCTGCAACTGCTTTTAATTCATCTGTTATTATCCCTTTTCTAGCTGCATCCATTTGTGTTGTGTAACTCATTTCATTTCCCCCTTAAAATTATTAGTTCATATTTTTACAATAAAAAAAAGAGCCTTTTCTGTATAGATAATATACACATAGTAAGAAAGACCCTAGCAATAAAAATTCATTTCATTAATTTATTCAACAAATATCTATATACTAAAAAAAGTCATACAATAAATGTACGACCTTCAATCATAATTATTATAATCATTTTTAACAATAATTTAAAATACGCTAAAAATAACTTAAATATATAATATTTAATCTCCCTACGTCGGCATTATCCATACAGGTTCAATGGGTTTAGAATTTAAAATTCAATCTCAGCAAGTCGCTCCCCTAAATATTCTCTTTTATTTAATAATATCACACCATTCTATTTTTTTCCATACATTAAAATTTCTATTTTGTACTAAAATTATCCTCTTCCAATTAAGACTAAAAATATTACGAAAACTTTATTATATTATTCTATCCTTTTCAAAACTTGATATATTCATTTAAATGTAAAACTATCCAGTCCATCCCACTGGAACAACCACATATCTCCACAGCATAATATTTTAAACTTCTTAAAAAATTATTAAATATTTTAAATAATGAATTTATATATTGATAAAATTATTTTCATATATCATAATATAAATCATTATATAATTTGATTCCCTGAAGGGGAGTAGCTTTCACAAGCGTGATAATCAATCGTCACTACGGATTATATCCCGGTTGATTAGCAAGATTAAACTTGTTAGCAAGACCTTCAGATTTGCACCCGTAATTTAGTGGTACATTTCTGAGGTCTTTTTTTAATAAACAAACAAAATTATATTTTACTATTTTTAAGGAGGAAAAAATGAATAATTTAGATTCAGACCCCGGGGCCATTATACCCCAATTATTATTAATAGTTTTACTTACAGCTATTAATGCATTTTTTGCATCAGCAGAAATGGCGATTGTTTCTATTAACAAATCAAAGGTAAGAAAATTAAAAGAGGAAGGTAACACAAAAGCTAAATTGCTAGAGGAATTGATTGAAGAGCCAAGTAATTTCTTATCAACAATCCAAATAGGTATAACTTTAGCTGGATTTTTCTCAAGTGCATCTGCTGCTACAGGAATATCAGAACATATTTCAGGATTATTGGCACCATTTAATATTCCTTATGCTAATGAGATTTCTATGATAGGTGTAACTTTAATACTGTCATATTTTACATTAGTATTTGGAGAATTAGTACCAAAAAGGATTGCATTAAAAAAAGCTGAAAAGATATCTCTTATATCAGTAAA
>NZ_JAGHFM010000114.1 GCF_017888745.1 Terrisporobacter sp.
CTATTATTAGTTTATATTTTATTTAAGATAATTTTTAATTATTTCTATTATTTTCTTACTTATTTTGCATCTAATGATGTATTTGTAATTATTTTTTATTCAATATTTTGTGAAATTTATTAAATTGTATGATAAAGATGATATTTATGGTATTATGAATAGATAAGAAATATAAATAATTATTTGATATACAAATATAGAATTTTAAGAAAATCTAGCCTTAAAATAAGGCTTATTTGGCAATAGAGGGGAGATTCTAGAAATGATAAAAGAGCAAATAAGAGATCAAATTATAAAAGAATTAATTGATGATAACATTATAGATATGTTTCAGAATAATATTAGACCTATTAATCAGCTTATGTCTTATTATCGTTGTGCAATTATGGAAGTAGAGACGAAATTCAAAGTATTAGATGAACAATTTTCTCTTCAATATGATAGAAATCCAATAGAAACAATAAAATCAAGACTAAAATCACCAGAAGGTATAGCTAAAAAATTAAAGAGAAAGGATTTTCCATTTTCTATAAAGTCTATAGAAGAAAATATAAATGATATTGCAGGTGTAAGAGTTATATGTTCTTTTCCTGAAGATATATATTTACTAGCAGAATGCCTATTGCAACAAGATGATGTAAAGTTGATTGAGGTAAAGGATTATATAAAAAATCCTAAGCCTAATGGATATAGAAGTTTACACTTAATCATAGAGATACCAATTTTCCTGGCAAATGAAAAGAAAAATATGAAAGTTGAAGTTCAACTAAGAACTATAGCTATGGACTTTTGGGCAAGTTTAGAACATAAATTATCGTATAAGAAAGATATACCAGAAGAAAAGACAGATATATTGTCTAAAGAACTATTTGAATGTGCTGAAATCAGTGCAGATCTTGATAGTCGTATGGAGAAAATAAGAAATAGTATATTAAAAAATAACTGGTAATTAGCAAATTTAAGTCGTATGAATTTATATTCATATGACTTTTTCTTACTAGAATATCAATATAATTGAGATATTAAATATTTAATATACTTTCGGTTAATGTTAAATTAAGGGATTTGTATTACAATATAGTAAAATTACATAATAAATACAGTTTAAAAATTAAAAAATATTGTTAAAAAGGTTACCAGTATATCGAAAACATTGGTAACTTTTTTATAATTTATGATAAAATTATTATTAATAGGAAAAATTTATATAAAAAGACTGTATTATTTTAGAAAACTATTGAAATAAGGAAGGACTAAAATGAAAAAAATATTAGTATTAGCAGAAAAGCCTTCAGTAGGAAGGGATATTGCTAGAGTATTAAATTGTAATAGAGAAAAAAATGGATATATAGAAGGAAATAAATATATAGTAACTTGGGCATTAGGTCACTTAGTTACTTTAGCTGATCCAGAAGCTTATAGTGATAAATATAAATCATGGAATATGGAAGATTTGCCAATGCTTCCTAATAAATTAAAAACTGTTGTAATAAAAAAAACATCTAAACAATTTAATACAGTTAAAGCTCAATTAAATAGAGAAGATGTATGTGAAGTTGTAATAGCTACTGATGCAGGAAGAGAAGGAGAACTAGTTGCAAGATGGATAATAGAAAAAGCCCATATTAAAAAGCCATTAAAGCGTCTTTGGATTTCATCTAATACAGATAAAGCTATTAAAGAAGGATTTAGTAAGTTAAAAGATGGAAAAGAATACAATAATTTATATTATTCAGCAATAGCTAGAGCCGAAGCTGACTGGTTAGTAGGTATAAATGGAACTCGTGCATTAACTACAAAATATAATGCACAACTTTCTTGTGGTAGAGTTCAAACACCAACTTTGGGTATGATTTTAAAAAGAGAAGAAGAAATAAGAAAATTTGTACCTAAAGAATATTATTCTTTAGAAGTATATACTAAAAAAGGTAGTTCTAATTTAAAGTTAAATTGGTCAGATAAAAATACTAATAATACTACATCTTTTAATAAAGAAATAATAGAAAATATATATAACAAGTTAAACAATAAAGAAATAAAAATCATAGATATTAAAAAAGCTGAAAAGAAAAAATATTCTAAATCACTTTATGATTTAACAGAATTACAAAGAGATGCAAATAAAAGATTTGGGTTTTCTGCAAAAGAAACTTTATCAATTATGCAAAAATTATATGAACATCATAAGGTACTTACATATCCAAGAACAGATTCTAGATATTTAACTACAGATATAGTAGAAACTTTAAAAGATAGAGTAAAAGCTGTAAATGTAAGTGACTATTCAAAAGTCTGTAATAAGTTGTTAAAGACCAATATAAAAGGAAATAAATCCTTTGTTGATAACTCAAAAGTTAGTGATCACCATGCTATAATACCAACAGAAGAAAGGGTATTTTTAGGTGATTTAAGTGATAAAGAAAGAAAAATCTATGATTTAGTAGTAAAGAGATTTTTAGCAGTACTTTCTCCACCTTTTGAATATGTTGAGACAACAATTACTGGAGAGTGTGAGGGAGAAATATTAAAAGCAAAAGGAAATAAGATTATAAATTTAGGATACACAGAAACTTATAACGATGATGAAGGTGAAGTATTAGATAGTATTCCGGAGATATTAATAAATGATATATTAAAAATAAACCAGATAAATATAAAAAGTGGAAAGACTAATCCACCATCTTATCTAAATGAAGGAACTTTACTTACAGAAATGGAAAAAAATAATTTAGGTACAGTTGCAACGAGAGCAGATATAATAGAAAAATTATTTAATTCATTTTTAGTAGAAAAGAAAAATAACAAAGAAATCCATATAACATCTAAAGGTAGACAGCTTTTAGA
>NZ_JAGHFM010000015.1 GCF_017888745.1 Terrisporobacter sp.
AGATAAAATTGAAAAAGTATTCAATGAATTAAAAGATATAGAGTAAATCACTTATATAAAAAATAATACTTATTTCTAGTATTATTTTTTATATTTTTATAATTGATTTTCAAATGGAGGTAATATGAGTAAAGTAGCAAAGTCAGCTTTAGGATTGATGATAGTCACAATGCTATCAAAAGTAATCGGATTTTTAAGAGAAACTATATTAGTTTCGGTACACGGAGCAAGTGCAACAGCAGATGCCTATATAACTGCTTTAAATATACCTACCGTGTTATTTGCTATTGTAGGTACATCATTAGCAACTACATTTATACCACTATATTTTCAAGTTGAAAAAGAAAAAGGTAAAGATGGAGCATTAAAATTTGCAAATAATATATTTAATATAGTAATAATATTTAGTATTATCCTATCAATATTAGGTTTTATATTTTCAGAACCATTAACAAAAGTATTTGCAATTGATTTTACAGGTGAAAAATTAAAAATAGCCACTAATTTTACGAAGGCAATGATATGGGGAATGATATTTATTGGGCTCAATAATATTATGACTGCATGGTTACAAATTAAAGGTAATTTTACTATTTCTGGTATGGTAGCTTTTCCTAACAACATCTGTATAATATCTGGAATTATACTTAGTGCTAATGGGAATTTAAAAATATTAGGAATACTTTCTCTATTAGGAATGGTGTCTCAATTTTTATTTCAGTTACCATTTGCTTATAAAAGTGGATATAGATATAAATTTTATATAGATTTTAAGGATCCTTACTTAAAAAGAATGTTAATTCTAATTTTACCAGTATGTATTGGTGTTGGAGTTAATCAATTAAATGCAGTTGTAGATAGAACATTAGCCTCAACATTAGGTGATGGTATTATAACAATACTAAATAGTGCAAATAAGCTAAACTTTTTTGTTTTAGGTATATTTATATCTACTATATCAGCAGTTATATATCCTATGTTATCTAGACTATCAAGCTCACATGATAAAGATAACTTTTCTAAAGCAATACAGAGGTCAATTAACTCTGTTGTGATAATTATGTTGCCTATTTCTGCAGGTGCTATTTTATTATCTAACCCAATAGTAAAAATTGTGTTTGAAAGAGGAAAATTTACTCCTGAAGATACTATTATGACGGCAACAATATTATCATGTTATGCCATAGGTATGACAGCATTTGGTTTAAGAGAAATACTTAATCAAGTATTTTACTCTATGAATGACACTAAAACTCCTATGACAAATGGTGCATTCGCTATGATTATAAATGTAATTTTGAATTTATTACTGATAAAGATACTGGGATATAAAGGATTAGCACTTGCAACTAGTATTTCTGCTATAATAGGTACAGCTTTATTATTTTATAGTTTAAAAAAGAAAATTCAATACTATGGTCAAAATAAGATAATAAATACTTTTATTAAATCCTTTGTAGCAGTAATTATAATGTCTGTTTGTACAAGAACATCTTATAATTTATTAGTAACGATATGCCCTACTAATATGACAGGAGATATTGTTTCAACTATGTTATCTATTTTAATTGGAGCACTTGTATATGGAGTTACGATAGCAGTCATGAGGATAG
This sequence comes from Terrisporobacter sp., assembly GCF_017888745.1. Lineage (GTDB taxonomy): Bacteria > Bacillota > Clostridia > Peptostreptococcales > Peptostreptococcaceae > Terrisporobacter. The sequence goes on from NZ_JAGHFM010000015.1 coordinate 1,614, forward strand.
AAGAAGTTAAGATGATAATAGATATGATTAAATCAAAAATTAATAAAGGAAACTCAGTGGCTTAAATATTTTTATAATTTAAATTCTACCTTAAATTATTATACTTATGATCATTAATTTATACATAAAAGAATTGATTTAGTACAAAAAGGTTAGGATGATAAACTATCTGTGATGATAGTTTTTGGAGTACTAAGTAATTTAGCTTGTTTAAGTTAGTAAAAATGAATATTCAAAGCTCAAGGATCTAAGTTTTAATAGGTAATAAATTTAGTTTTTGAGTTAATATTCTCGGATTATTTCAATCGGGTAAAATATGTTTTTAGCAAAAATATTGTAAACTGTAATGAAATCGAGATTTAAATATAAATAAGTTAATAAAACGACAAAAATATTATGGTTGTATACGTATCTATGCCAAATATACTAAAATTAACTCCATTTTATAGTACAAAATATTTGAGAATATGAACAACAGAGTCTATCTACTTATAGAAATGGGAACTCTACAATAAAAGAAAGTAATATGACTTTGATCGACAAATTAGGTAAAGAGTTACTAATTCTCAATACAATTATCTAAGCAAATGATACACTATCATTACAAGTGTATTCAAATGATGAGTTTTCTAGAAAATATAAGAATGATAATGGAAATACAGAGTGTAGTTATATACTAGAAGTTAAATATAGAGTATCTTTAATATTTCTTATTAAGAGAGGTTATACTAAAGAAACCATTGAGAAAGTAATAGACCTTGGAAATATAGAAGAATTAGAAAAAATAAGGATAAAACCTGGCAATATGATTTATATACAATTAGGAACAGTACACGTTACAGAAGATGGAGTTAAATTAATTGAAGTAGTGATGTTAATTACAGGATGTATGATTGGGGAAGAGATATAGAAGAATCTCTTCAATTTATAGATTATGAAGGAAAAAATAAAGGTGGTAAAATATAAAACTTTACAAAGTTACAAACACCATATTTTATAGTAGAAAAATTATAGTTAACTTAGAGTATAGAGATTATGTAAAATAAGATTTTTATTTATATAAAGTAATAAGTGGTAATGTAAATACAATAAGTGAAAATTAGCAAATTTCTAAAGGAAAAGCTTCAGTAGAAGCTTAATATTTGGAGGAGAAAATGAGTAAAAGCACAGTAAGAAAAGCCATAATACCAGCAGCAGGATTAGGAACGAGATTCCTGCCAGCAACAAAAGCACAAGCAAAAGAAATGCTACCAATAGTGGACAAGCCAACACTACAATACATAATAGAAGAAGCAATAGCATCAGGCATAGAAGAAATACTAATAGTAACAGGACGTAACAAAAAGTGCATCGAAGACCACTTCGACAGATCAGTAGAGCTAGAACTAGAGCTTGAAAACAAAGGTAAAAAAGAAATGCTAGAAATGGTTCAAAACATATCTAACATGGTAAACATACACTATATAAGACAAAAAGAGCCAAAAGGACTAGGACATGCTGTCCACTGTGCAAAAAGTTTCATAGGGGATGAGCCTTTTGCAGTATTACTAGGAGATGATATAGTAGACGCAGAAGTTCCTTGTTTAAAACAAATGATAAATGCTTACGACGAATATAAAACTACAATACTTGGTGTCCAAGAAGTAGCTAAAGAAAACGTGGATAAGTACGGAATACTTGATGTTAAACATATAGAAGATAGAGTTTACAAAGTTAAAGATATGGTGGAAAAACCATCAGTTGAAGAAGCTCCATCAAATATTGCAATACTTGGTAGATACATAATAACTCCAGAAATATTCAACATATTAGAAAATCAAGAGCCAGGAAAAGGTGGAGAAATCCAATTAACTGATGCTCTACAAACTTTAGCAAAAAAAGAAGCTATCTATGCTTATAACTTCGAAGGAAGAAGATATGACGTAGGTGATAAATTAG
>NZ_JAGHFM010000115.1 GCF_017888745.1 Terrisporobacter sp.
ATAATAAGATGCTCTCTCTTTATCTATTTTTTTCACTATATTTTTACTTATTTCTTCTTTTATACCATGCTCATGTATAGCTCTTTGTCTTCTAAATTCAAAATCCCCATGAACAAATATATTTACCACATTATCAAAATCTCTAAGTGCATAATTAGCTGCTCTTCCTATAAATATACATGACTGCTTTTGAGCTAGTTTTTGCATTAAATTAAATTGTTTTAAAAATAATTGATGGTTTATTGGAAGTGAATTTGTACAAGCATCAAATCCGAAGTAACTTAATACTTTTAAAGGTTTCTCATCATATTTTTCAAAGTATTCTTTACAATAACCGCTTTCTTTTGCTACTAAAGTTAACAATTCTTTATCATAACATTCAATTCCAAAATACTTTGATAATCTTCTTCCAATTTCTCCTCCACCACTACCATATTCTCTACCAATAGTTATTACAAATTTATCTTTCATAAAATATCTCCCCCAATCTTATAATTAATTATTGAAACTTTTTATAAATCATTCTCAAATAACATCTATTAATTTAGACAGTCTTTCTGCTATCTTTATATGATTGTATTTTTCAAACTCTTCTTTTGAAGTTGTTCCTGTAGTAACTGCAACAAAATCAATACCTGCGCTTTCTGCTGCCTTAGCATCTATATAACTATCACCTATATATAACACTTCCTTTTTATCACAATTAAAATATTCAATTGCTGTATTTAATCCTTCAGGATCTGGCTTGTGAGTTGAAACATTTTCATACCCTATAACATAATCTATGTAATTATAACAATCCAAGTGATTTAAAATTTTTATAATTCTTGTTCCCATTCTACTAGATACTATACCTACTTTTATATTATCTTCTTTTAACTTTTTTAAAGTATCTAACGTATCTTCAAATAAAACTGTATTTTCTACTGTTATTTCATCAGATTTTTCTCTGTAAATATCTACTAATTCTTTTATTTTTACTTCATCTTCTATACCAGTTAAAGCTTTAAATGCATCATCTAAAGTCATTCCTATAGTTTTAATTGTTTTATCTCTATCATATCCCTCTAACTCCATTGTTGAAAAAGTATGTTTAAAACATTCAGTTATAGGCATAGTTGCATCTGCTAAAGTGTAATCAAAATCAAATAAACATAATTTATATTTCATCTTATCACCCCATTTTTTGTCATTATTATTAATAATAGCATAAATAAAGAGGGTCATTAACCCTCTTTTATTTTTTCTGATATTTAAATTATTCATCTCCCAAATAAGTTAATAAAGCTATGGATTAATATAGATGAATATGTATTCTTAATTTTATATCTAAAATATCCTATAAATAGTCCATAACTTAACATCAACGAACATTTAATAAAAGTAATAAATACCATATGATTAAGTCCACTTCTCATAATAACCGTATCTATATACCCAACTTGCCAAACTGCAAAATAAACAGTAGTAAGCAAGTATACTTTAAACTCACTTTTGTGTTCTTTTTGAAGAACTCCCCATATATACGATCTAAAAAGTACTTCTTCATAAATAGGTATAATAATTATTCCATAAACTAAAGGTATTAAAGTATATATTGATACTTCTCTTTGAAGTAAAGGTGATGTAACAATAAGAAGTAATAATGCTAAGGTAACTAATAAATAATAAATCTTGGACTCTATTGTTTTCATAAAAGAAAAAATATTTAGTGATATATTTTCTCTTTTCCCTTTATAAATTATATAAATAGTCAGTATTATCATAATTCCCATAGAAATAAGCATTTCATTTAAACTATTTTTAGGAATAAACGCAAAATATATCTGTTTACCTATAATCCTTACCCCTTGTAAAATAATTAATAATAATATTATTTTAATTGTAATATAAGAGTTGTCATTATTATTTGAGTAAGTACTTTCCTTTAAATTATTATTCATTTTACACTCCTTTTAAGTAATTATTTTAAAAATTATCTCTATAATCTTATTATTAAATTTATAATTAATTACACTTTTTTATTAATTTTAATTAAATTGTGTTTATTTTTAGTTAAATTTTGTATAAAATTGTATCTATAAGGGGAGGTTAATGATGAAAAAATTTTTTAATAATTTAATTACATTTGTATGCTTAATAACTATTGCTATATCTGGCTATAAAATATTTGCAAAACTAAGTGAATATAAAAAGGCTGATAATATTTATACAGAAATTCGTGAAACAAAGGAAAATTCAAATAAAAGTTTGTCGTCTATAAATGATGATTATATATTTTGGATTAATGTAGATGGAACTAATATAGATTATCCGGTAGTTCAAGGTGAAGATAATGATTTTTATCTTAATCGTGGATTTAATAAAGAACATTTGAGCTCTGGTTCAATTTTTTTAGATTATAGAAATAATTTTGAAGCCGATTTAAACTCTGTAATCTATGGTCATCACATGAGGAATGGAACTATGTTTGGTGAATTAATGAAATTTAAAAAAGAAGAATTCTTTGAAAATAATAAAGATATTACTATCACTACAAAAAATAAAACTTATGATTATGAAATATTTGCTGTGGGTGTTTTTGAGGCTGACTTCGGTTATAATCATACTAGCTTTTCAGATGAAAACGAGTTCAAAAGCTTTTTAGATAAAATTATGAAAAATTCAATTTATACAAGAGATATTGTAAGCTCTGATGATAAGATAATAACTCTATCAACTTGTAGTTATGAATATGACGATGCTCGTACAGCAATATTTGCAAAAAGAAAATAACTGAGCTTTACTCAGTTATTTTTTTATAAAATTAATTTTAAATTTGCCTTTTCCAGTACATCTTCTCTAAATTTTTCTATACTTACTCTATCTATAAACTCTCCAAGCTTTTCTCCTGCGTAAGCTTCTTCATTATAATAGTCAAAAATAACTTTTATTAAATTAAAAACTTCTTTTTCATTTAAACCTTTTGTTACTATATCCGAACTTCTTGGATTATACCCAGCACTACCACCTACAGTGACGAACATCTTTCCATCTAAATCAGTAATCACTCCTACATCCTTTGAGTAAACACTTGTACATGCATTTTTACACCCTGCAACACCTATTTTAGTTCTACAAGGCAACTCCATACCATGAAAGTTTTTACTTAGTTTCATACCTAAACCTATTGTAGGGTATTTAGATCTTTTACAGTAATTTGCAGGGCAAATTTCCACATTCTTAACTGAATTTTGCACTCTTACTGCTGGTTCCATACCTAACTCTTCCCATATAGATTCTAAGTCTTCTTGTTTTAGATTTGTAATTAGTATTCTTTGTCCTGAAGTTAATTTTAAGACTCCCTTATATTTTTTAGCTACTTCTGCTATTTTTATAAGAGTTTCTGGAAGAACAAATCCTCCTGGTATATGAGGTGTTATTGCAAAAGTTCTTTTACCATCTCTTATTTTTTGTAAATTTCCATATCCACTCATTTATAAATTTCTCCTTATATAAATAATATTATATCATTATTATATAAAATATAAGTTAAATTTATTTAATCTCAATGGCATAATCAGTTGTAAAAGTTTCTCCAACATTTAGTTTGTTAATAAATTTTTTATTTTTATAAATCTTATCACTATTCACACTATCTGCTAATCCATACCAAGGTTCTATGCATATAAATGGTGCTGTTAAATTCTCATCTTTATAATAAGGACTCCATATTCCTACTAAAGGAAATGCTTCAAAAGATACTTTTATATAATTATCTTCTTTTTTGTTTTTTATAGATAGTTCATCTATATTAGTAAATATAATAGCATCTTTTTCAAATGATTTAGGATTTAATTCTAAAGTCTCTAAATTAGATATAGATTTAATTTCATTATAATAAGGTCCTTCTAATGAAATTTGATTAACATTATCTTTACATTTAAATTCTATATAATAATTAGATAATTCTTCTCTTGATGATATATTAAAGGCAGGATGTGCTCCTATAGAAAAATATATTTCTCTACTATCTATATTTTTTACTTCCCACTTAATATTTAGCTTACCTTTTTCAAGTGTGTATTTTATTAGTAGTTCAAACGCATAAGGATAAAGTTTTTTACTTTCTTCATTTGATTGTAATTTATAAGTAATAAAACTATCAGTCTCATCTATTACTTCAAATTCCATATCTCTTGCAAATCCATGTTGACTCATATTATATAACTTATTTTCTATATAGGTTTCATTATCCTTTAATCTACCTACTATAGGAAAAAGTATAGGAGAATATCTTCCCCAAAATGATGGATCTCCATTCCAAAGTATTTCCTTATTATATTTTTTTGAGTATATTCTAGTTAACTCAGCTCCTGAGTTTTTACTTTCTATAATTAAATCACTATTTTCTAAAATATGCATCCCTTACCTCCAATATACAATAAAAAAGAGCTATCTAATTTATGACTTTATGGCATTTTAAGATAGCTCCTTTCCTATTATTTAAATTAATTATTTATTAAATGTTTTTTCAACATAAGCTTTTATTTCTTCTGCTGTTCCAAGAGATAATACTTCATTAGAGAAGTTTTGCATATCCTCGTAACTTAAAGAATTTATTAATCTTCTTGCAGGAAGTATAGATATTGGACTCATTGAAAATTCATCTAATCCAAATCCTAATAATATAGGTATCATTAATTGATCTCCTGCAGATTCTCCACACATTCCAGCCCATTTACCTTCTTTGTGTGCATTATCTATAACCATTTTTATAAGTCTTAATACAGCTGGATTGAATTGATTATATAAGTAACTTATTTTTTGGTTCATTCTATCAACTGCACAAGTATATTGAATTAAGTCATTTGTTCCTATTGAGAAGAAATCAACATGTTTAGCTAGTACATCAGATATTATTGCAGCAGATGGTACTTCTATCATCATACCAACTTCTACATCATCTGAATAAGCTATTCCCTCAGATTTTAACTGAGCTTTAACTTCTTCACAAACTTCTTTAGCTTGTAATAATTCTTCTAAAGAAGATATCATTGGGAACATTATTCTTAACTTACCATGAACACTAGCTCTATATAATGCTCTAAGTTGAGTTATAAATATTTCTTTTCTATCTAAGCAAATTCTTATTGCCCTATATCCTAAGAATGGATTCATCTCTTCATCCATTGGTAAGTAGTCTAATTTCTTATCTCCACCTATATCAAGAGTTCTTATAACAATTGGTTTTCCATTCATTCCCTCTAATACTGTTTTATATGCTGTATATTGTTCTTCTTCACTTGGGAAATCTGTTCTATCCATATATAAGAATTCTGTTCTATAAAGTCCAACACCTTCAGCATCATTTTTTATAAGACCTTCAACATCATTTGGAGTTCCTATATTTCCAGCAAGTTCAACGTGTCTTCCATCAGTTGTACAAGATGCTTGTCCTTTTAATAATTCTAAAGCTTTTTTGTATTCTTCAAAATCAGTTTTTAGTTTTTTATATGTATCAATAGTTTCTTCATCTGGGTTTATTATTACTTCTCCAGTATCACCATTAAATGCTATGAAATCTCCATCTTTAATTTCTTTAGTTGCATTAGTTAAACCAACTATAGCAGCAACTTCTAAAGTTCTAGACATTATAGCAGTATGAGAAGTTCTTCCCCCTATATCTGTTAGGAAACCTAAAACTTTCTTTTTATCCATTGTTGCAGTATCAGATGGAGTTAAATCGTGAGCTACTAATATAACTTCTTCAGCTAAGTCAGCTAAATCTATTACTTTTACGCCTAATATATGTCTAAGTACTCTGTTTGTAACATCTTTAATATCTGCTGCTCTTTCTCTCATGTACTCATTGTCCATAGCTTCAAACATAGATACAAACATTTCTTTTATTTCATTTAAAGCATACTCTGCATTAACTTTCTCATCGTTTATTTTACTTACTGCAGATTCTACTAATTCTGGATCTTCTAAAACTAATAAATGAGCTTCAAATATTTCAGCTTCATGTTCTCCAAGCTCTGCTAAAGCCTTTTCCTTAACTTTAGTAAGTTCCTCTTTAGATACTTGTACTGCATTTCTTAGCTTAGCTACTTCAGCTTCACAGTCAGTTACTACTTTTCTTTCTATTACTAATTCTGTTTCCTCAATTACTAATGCTTTCCCCAATACAATCCCTGGAGATGCGCCTATTCCCTTTAACATGTTGCTTATCCTCCTAAAGACATTATTACACTAAAACCTGGGTAAATTAATTTATACCCAGGCATATATTTTATTATTCACCAAATCCACTTTCTACTAATTCAACTAAAGCATTTACTGCTACTTCTTCATCTGCACCAGTTGCACATATAGTTACTTCTTCACCTTTTCCAAGTCCTAAACTCATTATACCCATTATTGACTTAGCATTTACAACTTTTCCCTTACATTTTACTTCAACTGTTGAAGTAAATTCTGATGCTTTTTTTACAAACATACCAGCTGGTCTTGCGTGTAAACCAGTTTCATTTTTTATTACTACTAACTTTTCCATATTACAACCTCCAGGCGATTTAAAATATTTAATTAAATAATTAGCTTTTATTTTTGTTTATTAAAATCATAAATAATCAAATTGGTGATTATTTTCGCTAATTTACTAGTATTTTGAGTAACAAGCAATTTATTATTTTTCATTTGTTTGTTACAAATTTGGACTACCTTATCAAAGTCATAAAGTTCAATCCTATTTATATTATTTTCCTCAAGCTTTCTCTCATATATACTATAAAAAATATCCTTATAAGAAGAGTTTTTATCTATTTCTAAGACTTCAATAATCTTAGGTATGACATTCTCCATTAAAGTTCGACGATTTACATCTTTTTTAATATGTAATAAATAACATAAATGATTTATTGTATCAGTATTTATATTACTAATTTTTTCAAAACAATATTTTTCATCGTATTTACAATCAAGATTGAAGAAATAATTAACACCATCATATCTGTCATATGCTTTCATAGTATCAAGATATCCTAATTTAATATTTGTTTTGATATGATCCTTGTCCTTATTCAAAGATCCTCCTAAACATTGAGATGGTACTATTACTTTTAAATTTAAATCTTGATATTTATTGATAATCATCTTACCAAGAAAGTCATCAACTAACCTAATTACTACTATATCATTATATCCCTTCTGTGCCAACATATTAATTGGTATATTATCAGAAAACATTCCATCTAAATATAATTTATCATCCAATTTGTCCAATTGGAATATAGGAAGAGAAGCACTTGCTATTAGATAATCTACTATTTTTCCTTTTGGTATATCTTCCTTATAAAGATTTATAGGAAAAATTTTTCCGTCCCAGTAAGCAGTCGTTATACCAAATTCATAACTTGAGTTTCTAATTTTCTCTTCATCTACATTTTCTTCTAATAATTTTCTCAAAGGACTTATATCAATACCTTGCTTTTTTCTTGCTTTATTCATTAACTCTACCACATCGTGAAAACTTTTAGGTTTCATCTCTATATCTTTATATCTTTCGTATGTGTCTTCATCGATGTTCATAAAGCTTTTATAATCATAATTTACCCAAATATCCTCCATAGCTTCTAAGTCTCCTTGAGCTATAAATGCTCCATTTAGAGCGCCGATGGAAGACCCTGCTATTCCAGTAAATTGAATTCCTAAATCTCTTAAGGCTTTAAAGGCACCTATTTGATAAGCTCCTTTTGTACCTCCACCTTCAAGGACTAAACCTTTTTTCATTTTATCACCTATCTTTTAATAGAGAATATATACTACAAAATATATATTCTCCATATATTTTGTATTTTATTTTATAGCCCCTCCGGTATTAACAACTTTTACTGACTTCAAAAATAATTTTTTCTCTATTGGATTTAGTGATAAATTACTCATTACATAATTTTCTTCGTCAACAAGATATATCTTCTTAAATCCTGATTTTAAAAATGACATACATACAGTTCTTATATCTTCATCATTTTCACACTCAAAAAATGCTGGAGTAACAACTAGTTTATATAATGATGCTTTCTTATTTTTCATAGTTTGCTTATAGGTATTTAAAAAGTTATTTACATCTCTTTTACTTATATACCCATGTACATCAACATAAACTCTTTTTTCTTCTTCATTAACTTTAATATTTATCACTTACATCCCCCCTATTAATTCATTATTCTATTATATGAATTAATAGTTGATATAGTGCTATAATTCAAGAGATTTATTAATTAAATTACTAATTTTATTTTGCAGGAAATGGGTTTCATTTTCAAGGTAATAAATTTCTTTATTAAGGATATTATTTTTACCTTGCAACTTAATTAACTTTCTGTCTTCTTGAATAAGCATTTTCAGATAAATTATTTTTTTACACAAGTCTTCTATTTCCTCATAGTTATCATCCTTAAATATTTTTATTTTCATTACACTATTAGGATAATAATCATATAGTTTATTACCCATACACTTTGCAGTCATTTTAAAATATTTATCATACACTTGACTATTTAGTATTCCTAATAAGTATTCATATGAAAATAAATCTTTGTATTCTTCCTTAATAAAAAAAGAATATACATCAGCACTACAAAAGCTATTATTGTTATCAATGGCAAATCTATTAAACTTAGATTTATAAGGATACATTATTTTTTTTCTTTCAAATAAAGATGTTTCCCTACCCCATTGTAACTCATACCATTTTCTTATATTATTTCTACACTCTCTTCTATTTTCTAATTTATCTTTATATGGTAAAAAACAATTTTCTTTAATATAAGGAAAATTATTTATATCCTCTATATTATTAGAATATATAAGCTTTTGATTACTTTCTTCTATAATATATTGATTTATATTTTTATTTTTTATCCATGGTTTGAGTAAAATCTCATCTATGTTTTTTATTCGTTCATCATCCTCACAAAGAATAAATGATTTATCACATCCTGTTATTATACCTTGGAAGCTTTCTACAATATCTTCTAACTTATACTCACACTTTTTTTGAATTTTCTCATATAATTGTCTATCCTTACCATTTAATATAACCCAATTATTTCTTAAATTATCTTGGCTTATACTTATTTTTTCACAAATATTATTATTTAAAATTTCATCTAATTTATATATTTTTTTCAAGTTTATTTTCTCTTCTTTTATTTTATAAACTTTTATTACATTTTTAAAATTTTCATTACTATCAATTACATTATACGATTTAGTTTTATTAGAAAAAATTAAAATTAAAGGCGATACCCCCAAATTTTCAAAAACCTTAATCCCATTTAAATCTATAATTTTATGTATAATACTATTTTCAAAAAGATAGCATCTTAGCGGTTTTCCTGATGGACTCTCCAAAAAATACCTAGGAGTTATAAGACCTATTTTACCATTTTTATCAATAACATCTAAAGATTTTTTATAAAAACAAAAATATAAATC
>NZ_JAGHFM010000116.1 GCF_017888745.1 Terrisporobacter sp.
ATAAAATTACGATCTTATATTGTAATTTTATGACATTTTAGTCTAATGTAGAAGAAGGAAAACGATATTATAATTTAATTAAAGTTTAAGCAATAAATAAAAAATATTAGATTAAATAGATAGGAGTTAATTAATTATGAGAAAAGCATTTATATGTCCAACTAAATATGTTCAAGGTGAAGATGAATTATTAAATTTAGGTTATTTTGTAAAAACATTTGGAGAGTCTGCATTATTAATAGCTCATCCAGATGATGTAGCACGTGTTAAAGATAAATTAGATAAAACTAGTGAAAAATTTGGAATTAAGTTTGTGGAAAGTGGATTTAAAGGTGAGTGTTCAAGACAAGAAGTTAAAAGATTACAAGAGGTAGCAAAAGAAAATCAATGTGCTTGTACAATAGGCCTTGGTGGTGGAAAAGCAATAGATACAGCTAAATGTGTTGCCCAAGGTGAAGCTTTAATAATAGTTCCAACAATTGCGGCAACAGATGCACCAACTAGTCATTCAGCAGTATTATATACTCCAGATGGAGCTTTTGATGATTATGCATATTTCAAACAAAGTCCAAGTGTAGTTCTTATAGACACAACAGTAATAGCAAAAGCACCTACTCGTTTCCTTGTATCAGGTATGGGAGATGCTTTATCAACTTATTTTGAAGCAAGAGCAACTGCAAACTCTTACTCAAATGTAAACGCAGGTCTACCTTGTGGGGCTAGAGAAGGACTTTGCTCACCAGCTAAAGGAACTAATACAGCTCTTGCCCTTGCAAAATTATGTTATGAAACTCTTCTAAGTGATGGAGCAAAAGCAAAGGTATCATCAGATTGTAACTTAGTAACTCCAGCACTTGAAAATATAATAGAAGCAAATATACTTTTATCAGGTCTTGGATTTGAAAGTGGTGGACTAGCTGCTGCTCATGCAATACATGATGGATTAACTATATTAGAAGGAACTCATAAATACTTCCATGGAGAAAAAGTTGCTTTTGGAACATTAGCACAATTAGTGCTTGAAAATTCTCCAGAAGAAGAAATAAATCAAGTTTTAGATTTCTGTTTAGAAGTAGGTCTTCCAGTTTGTTTATCTGATATAGGTGTAGATGAAATAAGTGAAGAAGAATTAATGGAAGTTGCTGAAAAATCTTGTATAGCTGAAGAATCAGTACATTCTATGCCATTCCCAATAAGTGTGGAGTCAGTGGCAGCCGCAATAATTACAGCAGACAGATTAGGTAGAAATTACAAAGCTAATAAATAGGGACATTAGAGGTGGAAAAATGAAAAAATTAATCAATAGACCAGAAACAGTAGTAATGGAGATGTGTAATGGTATAGCTATGGCTCATCCAGAATTAGAATTTGTAAAAAAATATAAAGTAATTAAGAAAAGAGATATAGATAAAAATAAAGTTAGCTTAATAAGTGGTGGGGGAAGCGGTCATGAACCAGCTCATGCAGGATTTATAGGTAAGGGTATGCTGGATGCTGCTGTATGTGGGGATGTATTTGCTTCACCATCTCAAATACAAGTATATCAAGCTATTAAAGCTACTGCCAGCGAAAAAGGTACACTATTAATAATTAAAAACTATAGTGGAGATATGATGAACTTTAAAAATGCTGCTCATTTAGCAAGTGAAGATGGAATAAAAGTAGATTATGTAAAAGTAGATGATGATATAGCTGTTGAAGATAGTTTATATACAGTAGGACGTCGTGGAGTTGCTGGGACTGTATTAGTTCATAAAATAGCAGGTGCAGCATCAGAGCAAGGTATGTCATTGGAAGGAGTTAAAACAGTTGCACAAAAAGCAATAGATAATGTAAGAAGTCTAGGGTTTGCTTTAACATCTTGTACAGTACCAGCTAAAGGTACACCAACATTTAATATAGCTGATGATGAATTAGAATTTGGTGTTGGTATACATGGAGAGCCAGGAATAAAAAGAGAAAAAATGTGTACAGCAGATGAATTAGCTAAAAGAATAGTAGATGATATTTTAAAAGATATGAAAATCGAAGATAAACAAGAAGAGATAGCTTTATTAATAAATGGATTTGGTGGAACACCTTTACAAGAATTATATTTATTTAATAACTCAGTTACCAGAGAATTATCAAAAAGAAATATAAAAATTTATAGAACTTTTGTTGGAAACTATATGACTAGTATAGATATGGCTGGAGCTTCTGTATCAATAATGAAATTAGATAATGAGCTTAAAAAATTATTATCAGAAGAAAGTGATACTCCATCATTTAAGGTAAGCAATCATGTTGAATCTGTGGAATATACAGATGTAAATGATGAGGAGAAAAAAGTAGAAGTTAGTTTTAAAGTGGAAACTGATGAAAGATTCTCTAAAATAGAAAATAAAAATATAACTTTAGACAATATGATTTATATAGTAGATAAAATGAGTGAAGTTATAATAGAAAACGAAGTGCCATTTTGTGAACTAGACTCTCATGCTGGTGATGGAGACTTTGGTATGAGTGTTGCTAAAGGATTTAAACAATTAAAAAGAGAATGGAAGGAAATACTTTCTGATAAAGATATTAATATTAGTAAATTCTTGGATGCTTGTTCTATGGTAATTATGGAACATTGTGGAGGGGCTTCTGGACCAATATTGGGAAGTGCATTTAGAGCTGCATCTAAATTTGTAGCAAATAAAGAAGTATTAACTATTGAAGATTTTGCAAATATGATTCAAGCTTCAGTTAAAGGAATACAAGATACTGGAGAGCGTTCATTTGGCCGTGGAGCAGTAGTAGGAGATAAAACTCTTATAGATGCCTTAGTACCATGCGCAGATGCTTTAGTTGAAAGTGCTAAGAATAAAGATA
>NZ_JAGHFM010000117.1 GCF_017888745.1 Terrisporobacter sp.
GAAGCAAATGCTCAAGGTAATACAGAAAATCAAAATGAAGCACCTACATATAATTTAAACGAAAGGTCATCTAAAAAAACAGGTGTAGTAACAGCAACTTCTCTAAATGTAAGAAAGGGTGCATCCACAAGTCATACTATAATAGGATCTTTGAAAAAAGGTGATTCTGTAGAAATAGTAAGTTCAGATTCAAGTGGATGGTGCAAGATAAAATATGGAAGTGGATATGGATATATAAGTGAACAGTATATAAGTATTACATCAGATTCAAATAATGATACATCATCATCTACGACAGTAACGCATACCGGAAATGTAAATGCTTCATCATTGAATGTAAGAGATGGTGCAAGTTCAAATTATAATAAATTAGGATCATTAGCTCGAGGAACGACTATAAATATAGTAGATAAAATGAGCAATGGATGGTATAAAATAAAATTTAGAAATGGATATGGATATGTAAGTGGAGATTACATAACTGATGTTAAGCCTGTTAATACTTCTGGTGATTCAAATGATACATCATCATCAACAACAGTAACTCATACAGGGAGGGTAAAAGCAACTGCTCTAAATGTAAGAAATGGAGCAGGGACATCTTACGCTCACATAGGAACTTTATTAAAAGGGACCACTGTAAATATAGTTGATAAAATGAGTAATGGATGGTATAAAATAAAATTTGGAAATGGATATGGATATGTAAGTGCTTCTTATATTTCAGATGTGACACCGGTAAGTGGTTCAAATGACTCATCTGATTCCACTGTAATAAAAACAGGAACTGTAAATACTAATTCACTAAATGTAAGAAGTGGAGCATCAACAAGTTACTCTAAAATAGGAACTTTATCAAGAGGAGCTAAAGTTGAAATAGTAAATACTGAAAGTAACGGATGGTATAAAATTAAGTTTGGAAATGGATATGGATATGTAAGTAGTTCTTATGTAGATATAGAAGGAGAGAGAAACAATTTAAATAACTTCTTATTTATAGGGGATTCATTTACCGTAGGTATACAAAATATAATAAAATCCAAAAATAGCAATGCTTATGTATATGCTAAGAGTGGGAGTAGACCATCATACTGGTTAGATAAAGTAGATTCAATGCCAAGTAGTAGCAAAATTGATGGTGTATGTTTACTAATAGGTGTTAATGGAGCGAGTACATCAGCTAATAAGTCAGATGTAAAAACTTTGATAAACAAGCTATCAGCCAAATATCCAGATAAAACAATCTATGTTCAAAAAGTATTTCCTGTAGGTAGAGCATTTACAGGTGCAAATCCAGCTTCGTTCAATAAAAGTATAGCTAGTTTAAATAGTGTGATAGAATCTCATTGTGAAACAAAATCAAATGTGAAATTTATAGATACGACAACTGGATTTGTTGATAGTAATGGATATTTAATACATCATAATGGTGATGGATTGCATATTGCTGGAAGTTACTCAAATACTTTCTATAATAACATATTAAATGCTATCAAAAGAGCTGAATAAGTTAATTTAAAAATAAACTGTATAGAGCCTATAAGGGCTCTTTTTTGTATAAATGAAAGAGTACTATTTTATAGTTGATGTATTTTAGATAAAATAATAAAATCACTTACTAATTAAGTAAGTGATTTTATTAGATTTATACTTATTATATTTTTATTGGTGCCGAATGTGGGAGACTAAACTATATTTTATGAATTGAAATTTTTGGAATTGTATTTTGATGAAATAGGGTATATAACTTGGTTTCATAAATTTACATTTTTATCCTATTTTATATTAGTTTATTAAATATCTGTTCTATTGCGTGGTCGTTGCGTGTTATTGTATGTAAA
Organism: Terrisporobacter sp.; assembly: GCF_017888745.1. Lineage (GTDB taxonomy): Bacteria > Bacillota > Clostridia > Peptostreptococcales > Peptostreptococcaceae > Terrisporobacter. Next base: position 1,842 of record NZ_JAGHFM010000117.1, read on the forward strand.
AAACAATAAAAAAAGAGCCATTTCTATATAGCTCTTTATCCGAATATACTATTGATTTTTTCTACAGCTTCTAATTTAGTTTCTTTCATAACGTGAGTATAAATATCAAGTGTTAGGCTAATATCACTATGCCCCATTAATGCTTGAACTGTTTTAGGTGGTATTCCCGCTTCAAATAATCTAGTAGCATAGGTATGTCTTAGTCCATGGAACTTTATATGGTCCATATCATTAGCTTTTAATATAGAAGTTAATCTTCTATTAGGCTTATTAGGATCATATGCCTTTCCTGTATTTTCACATAAAACATAGTTATTATTTTGATAAGATTCACCTAAAGAAAGTATAAGTCCATTTTGATTTTTCTTATGAATTTTAAGTTGAATAAGTATGTTTTGTGGTATTGGTACAGTTCTATAACTATTTTTAGTCTTAGGAGTCTGCTCTATAAGTACCATTTTACGTGAACCATCTTTTTGTATATCGGTTACTCTTTGAACAGTTCTATTGACAGATAAAGTACCTTCTTTAAAGTCTATATCACTCCATTTGAGCCCTAATATTTCTCCAAGTCTTAATCCAGTACCTAATGCCATGAGGAATAATAGCTCCATATCATTACCCTTTATAGCTTCAATAAATTTTATTTGTTCATCTTTACTTAATACATTTATTTCTTTTATTTTTTCTACTTTAGGTAGAGTTACCATCTTACACCAATTCCTTTGAATATATCCTTGTTTTTCAGCTTCAGTAAGGCAAGTTTTTAGCCTATTATTTATTCTATTAACATTTGATATTTCTAATTTATCTATATCTAGCAGCTTATTATAATATCTTTGTAGATGTGGAGTTCTAAGGTCTGATAGTTTTATATTAGCTATTTCACTATCTTTTATATAAACTCTATAGATACCTTCGTATAATTCAAATGTTTTAGGCTTCATATCTTTAGATCTAAAGTCAAATAACCATGTGTAGAACCAAGATTCTACTGTTAACTTATCATCTGAAAGAACTCCCATAGACATCTGTCTTTTATATTCGTCTAATTTTGTTTGAACTTCTTTTTTAGTTTTTCCATAGAATTCTTTACGTTTCAAAGCGCCACTTTCATATCTTCCTATAGTAAGAGAAGCTCTCCAACCTATCTGTTTTCCGTTTCTAATATTTTTCATAATAGAGCCTTCGCCATTAGCCCTTTGTCTTTTATTTGCCAATATTAGCACCCTCTTTATTGATTTTATCAAAATGCTTTAATCTGTTAATGTAACTTTGTGTGCTGTACTTAATTTCTTCAAAAAATGTATCTAATTCAAATTTAGTTTTGAAAGGTAAAGTATATCCATCTTTGTTATCTATTAACGTAACTTTAAGTGAATTATCTTCATTTGTTGTTAACAAGTTGATATTAATTTCATTTAATAGTGGCCTATAAATAGATAATTCATTTAGCAATTTTAAAGTATCGTCATCTTTATCGTTTTCATCTTTTCCCTCATATAGTATAGCTTTTAAACCAGTTACAAATTTATTCAATTTATCATTAGGGTTATATATTTCTTCTATATCTACTTTAAGAGCTTTACTTATTTCATAGATACTCTCCAGTGGAATATCTATCTCTCCTGACTCATATTTTTGAACTGTTCTTATATTTTTATTAATCAACTCAGCTAATTGTTTTTGTGTAATTTTTTTGTTAGTTCTTATTTGTTTTATTTTTTCACATGTTTTCAAAATACCACCTCCTAATTCGTATTATAACACTATTACGAATTGTAATACATATATTTTTATAAAAATGTATTGACATACGAATTATGATTCATATATTATGATAATATAAATATGCGAATTTTAATTCGTAAATGACTAAAAAATGAATTTTAGTTCGTAAATAATAGGAGGTGATACTTTGAGTAGGAAGTTAAGAATAGCCAGATTAGTAGCAGATAAAACACAGCTTCAATTATCTGAAGAATCAGGAATATCTAAAGATTATATATCTGCCTTGGAAAGAGGAATAACAAAAAATCCTAGCTTAGATACAATGAAAAAACTTTCTAAAGCCTTAGATGTTTCTATAATAGATTTATTTCTAACAGAAGAAGAATAAGGAGGAAAATTATGAAGGAATACGACAAATTAATTGATGTTAAGACATTTGCAAATGAATACAATATAGGGATTAATAAAGCATATCAATTAGTAAATGCTAAGGGGTTTCCAAAAATTAAAGTAGGCAAAAGAATATTGATAATTAGAAGTGCTGTTGATGAATTTTTTATTTCTAATATAGGCAAGGAGTTTTAGGTAGGTGATATAGATGCAAAATGGCTATATCAAACTATACAGAGAAGTAATTAATAGTGACATTTTTGAAAATGAAAAACTATTTAAAATATTTATATGGTGTTTGGTTAGAGCTACCCATAAAGAAAGAGAGCAACGAATAGGAAGACAAACAATAATATTAAAAGAAGGTCAATTTGTTTTTGGAAGAAATAAGGCAGCTCTAGAATTAAATATAGCACCTTCTACAGTTTGGGACTATATGAAACTATTAGAAAATAGAAAAACGATTAACATTAAATCCAACAACAAATATTCTATTGTAACCATTGAAAATTGGTCGGTATATCAATTTAGAGAAGAAATTTCCGACAGCAAAACCAACAAGAAATCAACTTCAAATAAGCAACAAATGGACACAAACAAGAATGTAAAGAATGTAAAGAATAATATATATACATTACAATGTGATGAATTATGGCAAATATATCCTAATAAAAAAGGAAAAACTCAAGCTTATAATAAAATACCTAAGCTTCTAGAAAAGTATTCATTTGATGAAATAAAAAGATGTATAGAAAGGTACTCTAAAGAAGTAGAAGATAAAGACAAACAATATATAAAGCATGGAAGCACATTCTTTAATACTGGATATATGGATTATTTAGATGAAAATTACAATGCATCATCACCAGAACAAAATAACAAAGGCATCAAATATGATGAAGATGGTTATGAAATAATTTAATAGTGGAGGTACAAAATGAGCACAAATATAAAGATACCTCCTCATAGTGTGGAGGCTGAGCAGACTGTACTGGGTTCAATACTACTTGATAATAAAATAATTAGTAGAGCTTCTAAAAGAATTAAAACAGATATTTTTTATAAGGAATCTCACAGGATCATATATGAAAATATATTGAACCTTTATAAGAGAGGAGATCCTATTGATTTAATAATGTTGTCTGAGGAATTAAAGAATAATAATGTCTTAATAGATGTAGGAGGAATGAGTTATATTTCTAGTTTATTAACTATAGTACCATCTACATCAAATATAGACTATTATATAGATTTATTACAGGATAAGTATTCTAGAAGACAAGCTCTTATAGAAATAAGTACTATGGAGAATGATTTATACAATGGTAAGATAGAAGCTCTAACGGGTGGAATAGATAACCTTAAAAGCATACTTATGAATAATAAGAATATAGAAAATTTGTATGTAGATGCTTCGCAAATTAAAAGAAACAAATCAACTAGTATGTATATATCAACTGGTTTTAAAGATTTAGATAATATGTTAGGAGGAGGATTTAAATATACATCTCTTAATATTATTACAGGGGTTCCTGGCAGTGGGAAAAGTACGATAATAAATCAAATAATAGCTGGTGCTATAAAGGATGGTAATAAGTCATTTTTATATAGTGGAGAACTTCCGGAAAGTGATTTGATGTTTTGGTTTAATAGAACTGTAGCAAATGAATGTCACTTAGAAGAGAAAAATAGTAAGCTAGGTAAAAAATACATAGATGTTACAGATTATTGTTGGGATCTTATAAGTAAATGGGTTAAGGATAAATTTAAAGTATATGATAGTGATTCCATAGCTAACAAAGATAATATTTTAAGTGTAATGGAGTACTTAGCTGTAAATAAGGATATTAAATTATTTGTATTGGATAACTTAATGACATTTGATATAGGGGATCATAGTGAGCAATATCGTAAGCAAAAGCAGCTATGCTTAGGATTAAAGCAATTAGCCAAGAAATATGACTTAATAGTTTTATTAGTGGCACATCCAAAAAAAACATCTAAAGGTGAAGGTCCTAGTATGTATGATGTATCAGGAGCTAGTGAAATTGTAGGCTCAGCAGATTCAGTTATAAGAACTGAAAGAGTGATAAGAGATGATGGAGAAGAAGAGTCGAAGCTTCTTTTGCTAAAAAATAGATGGGGAGGAATAACAAACAGGGCTGTACGAGTTACTTTTGATAAATATAGAAAGAGGTTTTATACATGTGATGAAGAGTTAAATCGAGACTTTGGCTATGATGAAAATAAAAGGTTCCTGCAGATGGAAACAGACGACATGCCATTTTAATAAACGAAAATGTATACAAGATAAAGATAGTTGTTGTTAACTTCAGGAGGGTTATAAATTTTAAAAGGGAGAAGTTACGATGAGACAAAGAGAAAACTTTATAAATACGACATTAGAATACTACCAGCACTTAAAAGAACGATTTAATAAGGGTTATGAATATATTGAAAATATGGCTAAAAATAAAAGAGGAGAAGAAATATATGATACAAGAGAATATAAAGCATATAAGGAGATTATAAGAGAACTTTCAGAGTTAGAGGATATTATTAAGAGCTATAGTATATTTGAAAATATTAATATTTAGAGGTGATAATATGGAAGTTAGAAAAGCTATAGCCTTAATAAAAAGACAGGATATAGAAAAGGTAATTATTAACTCTAGATTAAGTAAATTAAACAGTTATGAAAAAACGAAACATAATTTAGAGGATATATTAATAAATGATTCTAATAAAGTAGAAATAATCTTAAGTGATAAAATTATTGAAATACCAGAGAATAATATTAATCAAGTTGTATGTGAGGCAACTTATGTAGTATTTTATGAGGAAATGAGAGTAATATTATTTAATTTTAAATATTAGGAGGGGATTATATGAAATATTACTAACAACATTTGGTTATAAATCAGTTTAAAAATAATATAAAGTTTAAAGATTTATTAAGTGATTTAAAGTAATTAAATAAAGGAGAAAAAGAGAATGTATAATTTACAATATAAAAGATTAGAGGAAAGAGAAATATTATTTAATGGAGTTTGCCAAGCCATAGAAGCTATATGCGATGTTAAGGC
>NZ_JAGHFM010000118.1 GCF_017888745.1 Terrisporobacter sp.
ATAATTTCTGATTTGAGTTTATCTAAATTAGTATGTAATCCGAAAGGTAAATATTTAACATCAATATCTGCTTTAATTTTCTTTTCACTTTTAATTTCTTCTAAAATCTTAGTTAATTCTGGTTCAAATACTCCACAAGATAATATAAATACTTTCATATAGACTATAAATCCCCCTTTTTATCTAATAAAAATAAGTATTCTAATTACATTATATATTACTAGCAACCTAATATAAACAAATAACATATTAGGATATTAGTTTATTATATTTAACAAAATATCTTTTTTATCAACAGGTGAACAAATTTTTTTCTAAAACATACTATGAATTAAAACTATATATTTTTTAAGGAGGACAGCTATGAAAGAGGGAGATATAGTAGTTAGAAAATCTTATAATAAAGATATTATTTTTAAGATAATAGAATTTTCTAAGGATGAAAATAATAAAAAAATAGCTATATTAAAAGGAGTAGCATTTAGAGTTATAGCAGATGCTTATTTAGATGATTTGGAAAAGGTAGAAGAAAATGATATAAGAGGGGTTTTAATTGACAAGAACGTTCAAGGTTTATTATATAGATCAGTGGTAAATGCGAGAGAAAGACAAAAAAAGATGTACAGGGGAGCGCCAAAGTTACAGGCTAGTAGTAATGTATATGGTATGCCAGGAAAGGTCCTTCAAATAGATGGAGATAAAGAATACTTAAAGATATGTTTAGATGTTTATACTGAGTTGGGAATACCAGCAGTAGGAGTTGCAATACCAGAAGCTAATCAATATAAAGAAGTAAGAGCATTATTAGAAAAACACAAACCAGATATATTAGTAATAACAGGACATGATGCAATAACATCTAAAAAAGGAAATTTAAAGGATGTAAATAATTATAGAAATTCTTATAATTTTATAAAGGCTGTTAAGGAAGCAAGAAAATGGCAACCTGATTTAGATAGTTTAGTTATATTTGCAGGAGCATGCCAATCTAATTATGAGCAAATAATAAAATCAGGAGCTAATTATGCAAGTTCTCCAGGTAGAATAATGATACATGCCCTAGACCCTGTTTTTATAGTTGAAAAAATAGCTTGTTCTAGGATCGATATGGTTGTTCCTATAGAGGAAGTAATAGAACAAACTATAACTGGATACAAGGGCATAGGGGGCTATGAAACAAGAGGTAAATTTAGATGGGCAATGCCTAGATTAATATAATTTTTTATTTAAAATAATATTTTATAAAATAATATTGTATTCTTTAAAAATACTATTGACAAGTGCCTGAAAAATATATAAAATAATTAGTTTAAATATTTGACAACACCCTCTTTTTATGATATTATGTAAACATAGAAACTAGAAGAGGGTGATATTATGGCTACCATTCAAACTTTGGATAATATTAGATTGAGTTTGGAGAAACATATAGGTAAGAAGATTTTGCTAAAAGCAAATAAGGGAAGAAAACAAATAACAACTAAGAGGGGTATTTTAGAAAATGTATATCCTAGTGTGTTTATAGTAAAACTAGAAGCTAACGGAAGTGACTATCAAAGAGTATCATATAGTTACTCAGATTTATTGACAGAGAATGTTAAACTAAAAGTTTTTAAAGAAGAAAAGATGACAGAAGATAAATTAATAGTAAGTTAAAAATTATACCTATTAAATTAGGTGTAATTTTTTTTTTATTCTTAAATATAAATATAGTGTGATAGTTTATTTATATTTAGGAGGGACAAATATGGAACTAATTAAAGATATAATCAAAATAGATAGCAGAATGGATTTTGGGAAATATCAAACATTTATTGAGTCTGAGGTTGTAGTGCCAGATATTAAATCAGATGTTTATGAAATAGTGGATACTCAAGGGTACATAGCATTGAGTAAAGTTGATGTTTCAGATGGAAAACTTGTTTGTAGAGGAAGTTTTAATTACAACGTAATGTATATTGCAGATGATAAGAGTACATTATCTAATGTCTGTGGAAAAATAGACATCAATGAAGTTATAGAAAAAGATACTATAGTTCAGGATATGGAACATATGCTATATTCTGAAGTAGAGCATGTTGATTGTACAATAATGAATGAAAGAAAAATACGAGTAGGTGCACTTGTTAATATTAAAGGTAGTTTGTTTGAAAAACAAAGACTGGATATAGTTAAAGATGTTTCTCAAGTTGAATGCATTCAAAAACATAGAAAAGAAATAGTTTATCAAGATATAATAGGAATAGAAAAAACAGAAAGTGTAGTAAGAGACACAATATCAATAAGCTCAGACGAAGTTTGTGCAATAATAAATATATCACCAGTTGTGAAGGTCAAAGAAAGTAGAATTGCTGATAATAAAGTAATAATTGGTGGAGTATTAGATATTAGTCCTTTAGCTTGTACTTGCGATGGAGATATTGTTGAATTAGATAAAGTAAGTATGGATTTTACCCAATTTATAGAGGTTCCAGGAGCATTTGATGGAATGCAAGAAGAAAGTATATTAAGTATAGGTGATTTTAACTATAACTTTAAGAAGAATGATGAAAGTAATACTTGTATGCTAGAAATAGAATGCACAGTATGCTGTAAGGTAAAAGTAACTGATGAAGTAACAAGAGAAGTATTACAAGATGCTTATTCTCCTCAAAAAATGGTTAAATTTGATCATAGACTGATAAACTTAAACAAAGCATTATGTACTATGACAGAGAATTTTACTGTCAGAGAAACTTTAAATAATGATTATGATGATATTGAAATAAAAGATATAGTTAGTGTTTGTCCATCTATATCGATAGAAAATGCATATGTTGAAGGAAATAAGAGTATTATACAAGGTATAATAAAAGTTGTAGTGTTATTTGTACCTGTTGAAGGCGAAAAAATGATTTATAAAATAGCAGAAGAAATTCCTTTTGAAAATGATATGAATATTGAAAATTTAACAGATACTTGCTCTATATTTAATACTATATGCATAGATAGAGTTGAAGCGGATTTAAATAGAAATCAGATAGATATAGTTATAAAAGCTAAGAGATTTACTGAAGCTATGGATAAAAAATCAGAAAGTTTTATTGTAAAAGGTGAGGATCAAGGGGAATATGATCTTTCTAAAGCTCCAAGTATTATAGTTTATATTTGTAAAGAAGGGGATAATCTTTGGGATATAGCTAAGAAATACAATACTACTGAAGAGGAAATTGCTCAAGTTAATGAAATTAAGGTAGATGAAGCTATAAAACCAGGAAAATGCTTAATCTTGCAAAAAAAAGTAGCTCAAATAGGTTAGTAAATTAACAAAAACAAAATAATAGGGGATAAGACCCCTATTATTTTGTTTTTGTAGTATAATAATTATTGTTAAAAATGCATAGTACTAAGTGTAAGACACACAGGGAGGACAAAATGAATTCTATACAGTTAAAGAGTAGAGCGAAAATTAACTTATCTATAGATGTTTTAGGCAAAAGAGAGGATGGTTATCATTTAGTAGAAATGATAATGCAGACAATAGACTTATATGATAGGATTAAAATTTCTGCTTTAAATGAAGATAAAATAGTAATAAAAAGTAAGAGTTTAGACATACCTCTAAATGATGACAATATTGTATATAAGGCAGCGAATTTAATTAAAAATAAATTTAATATAAATAGTGGTGTAGAAATATATATAGAAAAGAATATCCCTGTAGCAGCTGGTATGGCTGGAGGTAGTAGTAATGCAGCAGGTGTATTAGTTGGTTTAAATAAGCTTTGGAATTTGGGATTAAGTGAAGAAGAATTAAAGGCAATAGGTTTAAAGTTAGGAGCAGATGTTCCATTTTGTATTTCTGGACAAGCAGCATTAGCTGAGAATATAGGAGAGAAATTAACTAAAATAGATGGATTAGATGAAGATACTTTTATTTTAGTTTGTAAGCCAGAATTATTTGTGTCTACAAAGGAAATCTATGAAGAGATTGATTCTAAAGAAATAAAAAGAAGACCAGATAATAAATTATTAATAAATTTATTAAAAGAAAAGGATATAGAGGGATTAAGTCGAAATATGTATAATGTCCTAGAAGAAGTTACTAAGGATAAATATCCAGTAATTGATAAGATTGAACAAATTATGATGCAAAATAATGCATTAGGATCTATGATGAGCGGTAGTGGGCCAACAGTTTTTGGATTATATAGTAAACTAGAAGATGCTGAAAGATGTAAAGAAATATTACTTCAAGAATTTAAGCAAGTTTATGTAGTAAAAAGTAATAATAAGGGGGTTGAGTTAGATGGATAGTTTGACTAAATTAAATTTAGACAATTATAAGCCATTAAGAGATGTAGTATTTGAAAATTTAAGAACTGCAATATTAGAGGGGAATTTAAAAGCAGGACAAAGGCTAATGGAGGTTCAGTTAGCTGAACAGTTAGGGGTAAGTAGAACACCAATTAGGGAAGCTATTAGAAAATTAGAGCTTGAAGGTTTAGTTGTAATGTTACCTAGAAAGGGTGCTTATGTGGCTAATATGTCATTTAAAGATCTAATAGATGTATTAGAAATAAGAGCAACTTTAGAGGGATTAGCAGCATCTTTAGCAGCAAGAAGAAGAAATGATGAGGATATTGTTAGACTAGAAAAGGTAGCTAAAGAGTTTGAAGAAGGTGTTAGAAATGCAGATGTGGACACACTTTTAAAAAAAGATGTGGAATTTCATGAAAATATATTTTTAATGGCTAATAATAAAAAGTTATATCACCTAATAACTTCTTTATGGGAACAAGTTCATAGATTTAGAGTTATGTATGTTTCAAACTATGATGCATCTTTAAGTCTAGTTGATGAGCATAAAAGAATATTAGAAGCTATAAAAAATGGAGATTGTGAACAGGCCAAACAGTATGCTACAGAACATATCGAATTAGCAGAACAGTTCTTTATGGAAAATACAATAAATCATTAATAACTAAAAAATATTTTTAAAGGAAGGGTTAACCTTCTTTTTTTGTATAAAAATTTAATTAATGGGGACACTCAAAATATAAATAAATTTTTGAGGGGGATTAATATGAATATACAAAAAATTAAGTATAGAGTTGGAATATTAATAACTATTTTAATTGGGTTAATTATAACGATAGTTTTGGTTATAGGAGGGGAAATAAAACGTATAGAAGCTTGTACATATGACTATAAAGAAAAATTGATAAGATTTCATGTTATAGCTAATAGTGATACTGAAGAGGATCAACAGTTAAAGTTAAAAGTTAGAGATGCTGTTGTATCATACTTACAACCAAAATTAGAAAACTCTTCTACTGTAGAAGAAAGTGAAGAAATAATAAAGAGTGAATATGATAATTTAGAAAAAATAAGTAGACATGTTATAGATGAAAATGGGTACGACTATGATGTTGAAATTGGATTGACATATAGTAATTTTCCAGCAAAGCAATATTCTAGTGTTGTATTACCAGCAGGAAATTATAAAGCATTGAAAATAATAATAGGAGAAGGTAAGGGAAAAAATTGGTGGTGCGTAATGTTTCCTCCATTATGTTTTGTAGATGATGAAAATGGAGTAATAGATGAGAAAACAGATGAAAAATTAAAAGAAATACTTTCTCCAAAAGAATATGAGTTAATAATGGCTAAAAATAAATCAGAAGTAAAAAATTTAGAGTTTAAATTTAAAATAGCAGAATTGCTTCAAGAAATGTTTTAAAAAAATTAGAATGAATATGAAGACAAAAGGAGTGACTTTCACTATGGGAAGGTGCTATAAAAATATTATAGTATCAGTATTAGTTTTAGGTATTTTAATTATACCTATGAATAAAATAGATGCATTGGAATACTACTGTCTAGATAATAATGTAGAGAATTGCTTTATGGAAATTGAAGATGAAGAAGATAAAAAGGAAGCAGTAATAAATTTAAATGATGAAGAATTGATTTTATTGTCAAAATTAGTGGCAGGAGAAGCTAGAGGAGAAAGCTATGAAGGGCAAGTTGCAGTTGCAGCAGTTGTCATAAATAGGGTAAAGGACTCTAGATTTCCAAACTCTTTAGAAGGCGTTATATATCAAAAGAATGCATTTTCTGTGGTCAAAAATGGAACCATAAGTACTGAGCCAACAAGTTCAACATATAGGGCTGCTCAAGAAGCTTTATATGGTAATGACCCCACTAATGATGCTATATATTTCTGGAATCCGGATATTTCAACATGTAGTTGGATAAACACATTGAATCCTCATTTAAGGATAGGAAATCATGTTTTTGCTAAATAATACGCAAAATGCTTAATATAAAAAAATAAAGGAGTATTACTCCTTTATTTTTTTTATAAAATAAATTATAATTATCATTTAGATAGTTAAATCAACAGAAATGTTTTACTTAGGAAGAGCCATATTTAAAGGAGGTAATGTATTGGAAGTTAAAGTTAATATTCATACCATTCAATATAATGAATATGGAGATACAAATGATATAAAAGTTAATGCTACGGGAATTTTATATGAAAAAAAAGATAATACTTATGTAGTTTATAAAGAAAAACAAGACGATCAAGAAACAACAACTTCAATAAAAATTGAAGATGATAAAGTTACTATAAAAAGATTTGGAGAGGTTAACTCTACAATGATTTTTAAAGAAAATGATATAACCAGATCTAATTATTTAACACCACAAGGTATGTTTGTTATAGAAATAAAAACTGCTAAGTTAAATATAAATATGGAAGAAAAAATAGACATAGATATAGATTATAATATAGAGATAATGGATATGTTTAAAGGTCGTAATTTAATAAAGTTGAATATTTACAAGTAATAAAATTATTAAAAAAATAAATATTTTTAATCAAATAAAATTAAAGGTAGTTAAAATACTACCTTTTGTTTCATTTATTTGTTATCATTATAACTATAGTGTTTAAAATATTCCTTAAAATAGGATAAAAAATAAACAAGGATTTGAAGTTTTTTTATAGAAAATAGTACTAGTAGTTAAGAATTTCATTAAGTGAAAAGTATATATTAAGTAAGACAATTAAATTAATCATGGATAAAATTAATTGTAAGAGGGATAAAATATGATATTTGATAAAACACTAAGTACGATAAATAAATATAACCTAATTGAAAAGGGAGATAAAATTGTTTTAGGGCTTTCTGGAGGTCCTGATTCAGTTTGTTTGTTACATATATTGCATAGATTAAAGGATGTTTTAGATATAGAAGTATATGCAGCTCATCTAAACCATCAAATAAGAGGAATAGAGGCCCAAAAAGACGCTTTATATATTTCTAAACTATGTGAGAGTATGGGAATTACTTTTTTTGTGAAGTCTATAAATGTGCCACAGTATTGTAAGGATAACAAATTATCATTAGAAGAAGGTGCAAGAAAACTTAGATATGAAATGTTCTTTGAAATAAAAGAGAGCCTTAATGCTGATAAGATAGCGATTGCTCATAATATGAATGACCAAGTTGAAACTGTTTTAATGCGTATGATGAGAGGGACAGGGCTTCAAGGATTAAAAGGGATAGATTATAAAAGAGATGGTGTCATAATTAGACCTATATTAGAAATAGAAAGAAAGGATATAGAAGCTTATTGTGAACAATATAATTTAAATCCAAGGATAGATGCAACAAATTTAGAAACTATTTATACTAGAAATAAAATTAGATTAGAACTTATTCCATATATGAAAGAGAATTTTAATTCTAATATAGTAGAATCTATAGTTAGAATGAGCAATGGACTTAGAAGTGATAATGATTTTATTGAAAGTGAAGCATTAAGTAAGTATAAGCAAGTATCTTCTATTAATGGAGAAAATTTAGAGATAAATTTAAATAAATATACAGATTTACACAAATCATTAAAGAGTAGAATTGTTAGATATGCAATAAAGTATATTTTAGGAGATACTAATTTTATAGATCAAAAACATATAGAAGAAGTATTTGATTTAGAAAAAGACAACAAATTAGATAAAAAAATAGTTCTTCCGAGAGGATTATTTGTTTATAGACAAAAAGATAAGCTAGTTTTTACAATGAAAGAAATTATAATTGAAGAGACTGAGTTTACTCATAAGATACCCATTAATGGATTTGTCAAAATAAATGAAGCTAATGTAATTATAGAAACAGAAAAAATGACTTTAAATAAATATAAAGCTTTGAAAAAAGATAAATCATCAAAATGGTTTGATTACAATAAAATAAAGGGGGAGGTAATTGTAAGAAATAGAAAACCAGGGGATAAAATAAAGCTTTCTATGGGAAGTAAAAAATTAAAACAATTACTTATAGATTTAAAGATTCCTAAAGATCAAAGAAGTCAGATTCCTATAATCCAAGATGATAATGGAATTTTATGTGTTGGGGATCTTAGAAATAGTGAAGAATATAAGATTGATAAAACTACAAAAGAAGTCTTAAAGATTTGCTTTAAGAAAATTTAGAATGAAAACAACTTATGAAAGGAGGGCTTCTTTTGAACAGATATTTAAAAGGAGCAGGTTTTTATCTGTTACTATTTTTAATAATAATTGGAATAGTTCAATTTTCAGGTACTAAAACTACTAAAGTGGAAGAATTAGAATTTTCTAAAGTATACAAGTACTTAAATGATGAGAATATTTCCAGAATACATTTTATTGATGGGACATCTGTTGAGGGTGTAATAAAAAACTCAAGTAAAAAGTTCACATCATACGTGCCAGATGAAGTATTAGGGGATAAATTAGCTGATAAAATACTGGAACAAGCAGTAGAAGGAAAACTAGTTGTTACTGGTGAAGCAAAACCACAAACACCATGGTTCGTAAGTATGTTGCCGACAATTCTTCTAACTGGTTTTATAATTATAATGTGGTTTATATTTATGAATCAGTCTCAAGGTGGAGGCGGAAAAGTTATGAGCTTTGGTAAATCAAAAGCTAAGGTTCATAAGGATGATGAAAAAACAAGAGTTACATTTAAAGACGTAGCAGGTCTTGCAGAGGAAAAAGAAGATCTTCAAGAAGTTGTTGATTTCTTAAAAAATCCGAAAAGGTATATTAATTTAGGAGCTAGAATTCCTAAAGGTATACTTATGGTAGGACCTCCAGGTACAGGTAAAACTTATCTATCAAGAGCAGTGGCAGGAGAAGCAGGAGTACCTTTCTTTAGTATAAGTGGTTCTGACTTCGTTGAAATGTTTGTTGGTGTTGGTGCATCAAGAGTAAGAGATTTATTTGAACAAGCAAAGAAAAGCTCACCTGCAATAATATTTATTGATGAAATAGATGCTGTTGGTAGAAAAAGAGGAGCAGGGCTTGGCGGAGGACATGATGAAAGAGAACAAACTCTTAATCAGCTTCTAGTTGAAATGGATGGTTTTGGAGTAAACGAAGGAATAATAATAATGGCAGCTACAAATAGACCAGACATATTAGACCCAGCTTTACTTAGACCTGGTAGATTTGATAGGGAAGTTGTAGTCGGTGCTCCAGATGTTAAGGGTAGAGAAGCTATATTCAAAGTTCATTCAAAAAATAAACCTTTAGCAGATGATGTTAAACCAGATGTACTAGCTAAAAGAACTCCAGGATTTACACCTGCAGATATAGAAAACATAATGAATGAAGCTGCTATTTTAACAGCTAGAAAAAGAGAGAAAGAAATTCATATGGATACTATAGAAGAAGCTATAACAAAAGTTATGGTTGGGGTTGCTAAGAAGTCTAGGGTGATAAGTGAAAAAGATAGAAAATTAACTGCTTATCATGAGGCGGGCCATGCAATATGTATGCATGTACTTCCTAATGTAAGCCCTGTTCACCAAGTTACTATAATACCAAGAGGTAGAGCTGGAGGATTTACCGAGCCTCTGCCACAAGAAGATCAAATGTATGGTACAAAACATGAAATGTTAGAAACTATAGTAATGGCACTTGGAGGTAGAGTTGCAGAAGAATTAATTATGGATGATATTTCTACAGGTGCATCTAACGACTTAGAAAGAGTTACTGCAATAGCTAGAGCTATGGTAACTAAGTATGGAATGAGTGAAAAAATGGGTCCAATGGTATACGGAGACAGTGATGATGAAGTATTCCTAGGAAATAGTATAACTACTAAGAAAAATTACTCAGAAGAAATAGCATATGAAATAGATAAAGAAATAAGAAATATAGTAGAAAATGCTTATGCTGAATGTAGACGTATCTTATTAGAAAATATGGATAAATTACATCACGTAGCTAAAGGTTTATTACTTTATGAAACTTTAGATGCAGAGCAATTTGTTAAAGCATTTAATGAAGAATTATCATTAAATGAAAAAGATGTATTTGATAAAAGGGAAGTATTAAGTGATTCTACTGAAGAGGAAGTAGAAGAAAATTCTGATACAACTGAAGAAAATAAAGATACAAAAGATTTGGATATAAAGGATTTTAAACTACCAGAAGACGATAATAATTAAATTTATAATAAAAACAGGACTTTCATTAGGAAGTCCTGTTTTTATTATAAATTTATATAATATAATTAGTGTATAATTAACTTTATTAAGAAGAAAAAATACAAATAGGGGGAAATATGAGAGATAGAATAATAAAGGTTATTTTAAATAGCCATAAGGAATTTGTTTCAGGAGAAGAACTATCTAAGGAATTAGGCATTTCTAGAACTGCAGTGTGGAAACATATAAATGCACTAAAAGAGGAAGGATATAATATAGAATCTGTAAATAAAAAGGGATATAGGCTTTTAGACTCTCCTAATGATTTATTAAACCCTCAAAATATATATCATAATTTAAAGACGGAGATGATTGGTCAAAATATAATTCATTTTAATACTATAGAATCTACTAATGATTACTTGAAACAAGTAGGAAATGATGTGGAAGAAGGTACTGTAGTTATTAGTGAAGAGCAAACAAAAGGTAAGGGGAGGTTAGGACGAGTTTGGGATTCAAAAGTTGGAGAAGGTATATGGATGAGTATGGTTCTTAAACCTAATATAATGCCTTATAAAGCTCCATTTATAACATTAATAGCTGGAGCCTCAATAATTAAAGCTCTAAATAATCTTGGTGTACAAGCTCAAATAAAATGGCCTAATGATATTATTATAAATAATAAAAAGGTTTGTGGTATTTTGACTGAACTATCAGCAGAAATTGAAAGGATCAATTATGTAGTTATAGGTATAGGTATGAATGTAAAGAATGAGGATTTTGATTCAATTTTAGAAAATAAAGCTACATCTTTATACAAAGAAGGATATAAACTACATAGGGTAGATATAGTAAAAGAAATTTTTTGTCAATTTGAATTATTGTACAAAAAATATTTAGAAGATGATAAAGAAGAAGTTTTAAAAGTGTGTAGGGATTATTCAGCTGTAATTGATAAAGACATATATGTAATAAGAAATAATGAAAAAGAGTTAGCTAGATGTATAGATATAAATGAAGAAGGAAATTTAGTTGTTAAAAGCGAGGATGGAGAAATTAAAGAAATAATTTCAGGAGAAGTTTCAATAAGAGGAGTAAAAGGATATGTATAATAATATTTTAGATGTAAAAGGTTTAAAAGTTGGGCAAGCTCAAGATAACGAGGCTTTAACAGGATGTACAGTAGTAATATGTGAAGAAGGAGCAACTTGTGGAGTTGATGTTAGAGGTTCTGCGCCAGGAACTAGGGAAACAGATTTATTAGACCCTATAAATATGGTTCAAAAAGTTCATGCAGTAGTATTATCAGGTGGATCTGCATTTGGTCTAGAATCAACCTGTGGAGTTAGTAAGTATTTAGAAGAAAAAAATATAGGGTTTGATTCAGGAGTTTGTAAAGTACCTATTGTAACAGGTGCTGTACTATTTGACTTGGTGGTAGGAGACTATAAAGTTAGACCTGATAAAGATATGGGGTATGAAGCTTGTTTACAGGCAAGTGAAACTGAATTGAAACAAGGAAACTATGGAGCAGGTTGTGGTGCTACTGTTGGAAAAATAAAAGGGCCAAATTACTTAATGAAGGGTGGTATAGGAAGTCACTCTATAAAATTAGATAATGGAATAGTTGTATCAGCATTAATAGCAGTTAATGCATTTGGTGATGTATATGAAGATGGAAAAGTAATAGCAGGTGTTTTAAATGATGAAAAAACAGATGTGCTTAATACCTATGAAATAATGAAACAAGGATTTATAAAAGGTGGTTTCAGTATAGATAACACTACTATAGGGATTGTGGCAACTAATGCAAAATTAACGAAAGCTCAGTGTAAAAAAATATCTCAAATGGCTCATGATGGATATGCAAAATCTATATTCCCTATACATACACCTCATGATGGAGATACTATATTTACAATGGCTACAGGTGAAATTGAAACAGATGCAGATGTAACTTTACTAGGATGTTTAGCTACAGAAGTGGTACAAGAAAGTATAACAAAAGCAATTAAAAATGCACAATCAGTAAAAAATATTGTTTCTTATAATGAATTAAATTATGGTAAATAATATTACCAACATAGAATAATATTTTTAATGAAAATACAATTTTATTGACAATAGAAAACGCGACTGTTAAAATTGTCTTGGTATAGCTGACATCTTCATAAGAAGAGTCTGACTTAGTAGACACTTAGAAAGTCACAAAAGTCAAAACTAAATAAAATTAAATTAAATAGTCCGGCATCTTTAATGAGCTGGAACGGAGGTGTATTTTTATTATGATTAACACACAAGCATCAGCAAACAAGAAGTTGAATGTGAGAAAAATGGCAGTAATAGGAGTGCTATCTGCAATTTCTGTTATGATGTCAATGTTACCATTTATAGGTTATATACCTATAGGACCTACTAAAGCAACTATAATGCATATACCAGTTATTATAGGTGCCATTATTGAAGGTCCAGTTGTAGGAGCTATAATAGGCTTAATTTTTGGATTAACAAGTCTATGGAATGCAGTAACTCAACCAACAGTAACTTCTGTATTCTTCTTGAATCCATTAGTATCTATACTTCCTAGAATATTAATAGGAATAGTAGCATACTATGCGTTTCAAGGTGTTTATAAGGTTAGCAAAAAAGTGTATACATCTGGATTTGTAGCGGGACTTATAGGTTCTTTAGTTAATACAGCAGGTGTTCTGGGTATGATATATATTTTATATGCACAACAGTATATGGAGAAAGTTGGGCAAGCTGGTGGTAGTGCAGGTAAATTCTTATTCGCATTAGCTACTACGAATGGAATACCAGAAGCTTTAGTTGCGGCATTAATAGTATCAGCAGTATCTGTGGCATTAATTAGAAAAGGCAAAAAATAGAAGGAAGGTTTAAATATATGCTATTAGTATTTGATGTAGGAAATACAAACATGGTCGTTGGTATATATGAAGGTAAAAATCTAATTAAAAATTGGAGAATAAATACTGATATACACAAGACATCTGATGAATATGGAATTCTAATAAATAGCTTATTAGCTTATGATAATATAGATATGAAATCAATTGATGATGTAATAATATCTTCAGTTGTTCCTAATGTAATGCATGCTTTAGAAAATTTCTGTATAAAGTATTGCGAGAAAAAGCCTATGATAGTAGGTCCTGGTATTAAAACAGGTTTAAATATTAAATATGATAATCCTAAGCAAGTAGGAGCAGATAGGATAGTAAATGCAGTTGCAGGTATAGAAAAATATGGAACTCCGCTTATTATAGTAGACTTTGGTACTGCGACTACATTCTGCGCAATATCTGATAAAGCTGAATATTTAGGTGGAACAATATGTCCAGGTCTTAAAATATCAAGTGAGGCATTATTTAACGGAGCTGCTAAGCTTCCTAGAGTAGAGCTTACCAAACCAGGAAAAACTATATGCAAAACTACTGTAGAAGCCATGCAAGCAGGTATAATATATGGATATGTTGGTCAAGTAGAGAAGATAATATCTATGATGAAAAAAGAATTAGGTAGCGAGGATGTAAAAGTAATCGGTACAGGAGGCTTATCTACTCTTATTCATTCAGAAACTGATAGCATAGATTGTATAGATAGATTTTTAACTTTAGAAGGGTTAAGATTGATTCACAAAAAGAATAAATAGATTATTAGGAATTGGCTATTAAACCAATTCCTTTTTAATATGTAAAAATAATACAACTTAAAATAATAATAGTATATTTTCAAAATTTGTAATAATATATTATGAGTGGTTAATTAAATTTTGAAAAATGTTAATTATTATAAATAATTTATAAATAAAAGGAGACAAAAGGATGAAAATAGGAAATGTTCAATTAGATAATGAAGTGTTTTTATCTCCTATGGCAGGTGTAACAGATTTGCCTTTTAGAACGATATGTAAAGAAAAAGGATGTGGAATGCTTTATACAGAAATGATAAATGCAAAAGCACTTTCTTATAATGATGAAAATACCAAGAAAATGTTAAATATGCCAGATGATGGTCATCCAGTAGCTATTCAAATATTTGGATCAGATCCAGAATTTATGGGTAAAGCAGCATCTATACTAAATGAATATCCAAATAAAATTTTAGATATTAATATGGGATGTCCTGCTCCTAAAGTAGTTAAAAATGGAGATGGCTCTGCATTAATGAGAAACCCTGAATTAGCAGCTAAGGTTCTATCAGCAGTTGTTGAAAACTCTGATAAACCTGTTACATTAAAAATAAGAAAAGGATGGGATGATACTTGTGTAAATGCTGTTGAGATAGCTAAGATAGCAGAAGAATGTGGAATAAGTGCTGTAGCTATACACGGTAGAACAAGAGAGCAATTTTACTCAGGTAAAGCAGATTGGGATATAATTAGAGATATAAAAGGAGCTATAAATATACCTGTAATAGGTAATGGAGATGTATTTGATGTACAAGATGCAGTTAATATGTTAGAAAAAACTAAATGTGATGCTATAATGATTGGTAGGGGATCACAAGGAAACCCATGGATATTCAAAAGAATAAATCATTATATGAAAACAGGTGAAATATTACCTGAACCTACGTTAGAGGAAAAAATGAATACTGCTATCAGACATATGAACTTAGCTGTAGAAGAACATGGAGAATATGTAGCAGTAAGAGAAATGAGAAAGCATATAGGATGGTATTTAAAAGGTCTAAAAAACTCTGCTAGATATAGAGATCAGATAAATAAAATAACTGACTATAAAGAAGTGATTGCTATGTTAGAAGAGTATGTGCAACACTCCTTGACACAATTAGGATAGTGACTTATAATATACCGCATAATAAATCAAATAAGGATAAATATTAGATATACTGAGAAAGTGTATTTAAAATATATAGAAGGAGTTGTAGGGGTTATGGTAGAAAAACAAGAAATACTTACACAAGAAGGTTACGACAAATTAGAAGAAGAAGTTGAGTACTTAAAAACTGTAAAAAGAAAAGAAGTTGCTGAAAGAATAAAAGTAGCTATATCTTTCGGAGATTTATCAGAAAATGCTGAGTATGATGAAGCTAAAAATGAACAAGCTCAAGTAGAAGAAAGAATAGTAAAATTAGAAAATATGTTAAGAAAAGCTGTTATTATAGACGAAAGTCAAATAGATAGCAATGTAGTAACAATAGGTGCAACAGTTAAGGTATACGATACAGACTTTGATGAAGAAGTAGAATACACTATAGTAGGTTCTGCTGAAGCAGATCCATACAATGGAAAGATATCAAATGAGTCACCAGTAGGTAAAGCTTTCATAGGAAAACATAAAGATGATGAAGTTGAAGTTCAAGTTCCAAACGGTGTTGTAATATACAAAATATTAGAAATAAGAAGATAAAACTTGGAGGAAGAAAATGAGCAAAGATCAACAAAATGTGATTGATAACCAAGAAGACTTAACAGAGGTTCTTAGAGTAAGAAGAGAAAAATTAAGCAAGTTACAAGAAATGGGTAAAAATCCATTTGTACAAAGTAGATACGATAGAACTAACTATTCTATGGACATAAAAAACAACTTTGAAGAAATGGAAGGAAAGGTTGTTAAAATAGCTGGTCGTATAATGAGTAAAAGAATCCAAGGTAAAGCTGGATTCATAGACATACAAGACCAAGAAGGTAGAATACAATCTTACGTAAGAAAAGATAATATAGGTGAAGAAGAATACGATCTTTTCAAAACTTACGATATAGGTGATATTATAGGTTTAGAAGGTACAGTTTTCAAAACTAAAAAAGAAGAAATATCAGTAAAAGCTTCTAATGTAGTTTTATTAAGTAAATCATTACAAGTATTACCAGAAAAATATCATGGATTAAAAGACCAAGATATAAGATATAGACAAAGATATGTTGATTTAATAGTTAATCCAGAAGTTAAGGATGCATTCTTAACAAGAACAAAAGCACTAAAAGCATTAAGATCATTCTTAGATGAAAGAGGATTCTTAGAAGTTGAAACACCGATATTAAATACTATTGCGGGTGGGGCTAATGCTAGACCATTTGTTACTCACCATAATACATTAGATATACCTATGTACTTAAGAATAGCCAATGAATTATACTTAAAAAGATTAATAGTAGGTGGATTTGATAAAGTATATGAAATGGGTAGAATGTTTAGAAATGAAGGTATGTCTATTAAACATAACCCAGAATATACTGCTATGGAATTATATCAAGCTTATGCTGACTATGAAGATATGATGAAAATAACTGAAAATCTTATATCTCACATGGCAGAAGTAGCTACAGGAAGTACAGTTGTAAATTACCAAGGAACAGAAATAGATTTCAAACCACCTTGGAGAAGAATGACTATGATAGAATGTGTTAAAGAATACACTGGTGTAGACTTTGATACTATAGATACTGATGAAGAAGCTTTAGAAGTAGCTAGAGAAAAAGGAATAGAAATAACTCCTGGAATGAGAAGAGGAGAAGTTATAAATGCATTCTTCGAAGAATTTGGTGAAGATAAATTAATCCAACCAACATTTATAACACATCATCCAGTTGAAGTATCACCTCTTGCTAAGAGAAATGCTGAAGATCCAAGAAAAACTGATAGATTTGAAGCCTTTGCTAATAAATGGGAATTGGCTAATGCATTCTCAGAACTTAATGATCCGATTGACCAAAAAGGAAGATTTATGGATCAATTAAGAAAGAAAGAATTAGGTGATGATGAAGCTTGCGATATGGATGAAGACTTCATAAATGCGCTTGAAGTAGGTCTACCTCCAACAGGTGGATTAGGAATAGGTATAGATAGAGTTATGATGTTATTAACTAACTCTCCATCAATAAGAGATGTAATCTTATTCCCAACTATGAAACCGATAGAGAAACCACAAAACGAAGAAAAATAATATACTTTAGTATTTAAATAGCCTTTTAACTTTTGTTAAAGGGCTATTTTTAAGTTGTATAAAAATAAATTACTATTTTTACAACAAAAAATATTCATTATATCAACAGTAAAATATAAAAAAGTTTAATAAAAAATGTTGTTGATAATTTTAAAATGAAAAAAAATAAAGTAAAGTATTTTTTTATGAAAATAATAAGTGAAAAAATAATAAAGGAAAAAAGAAGATAAAATTAGAAGTTATATAAAAATATTTTTTAGGGGGAATTGATATGAACCAAATTTTTTCGTGGATATGTTTAATAAGTTTATGTTTTTTATGTTTGCAAGTTATGATTTATATATGTGAAGACACATTAAAAGTATATAATAAAGCTATGAAACATAATAAAAATAGAAATAGAACTACTAGAAAGAATGCAGTAAGTGCAATGTATTCATATAGCTATGAAAATAAAATTGCAAAATAATTTAAAAATATATAAAAAAACTGTTGACCTATTAAATAATAGATGATATAGTATTACTTGTCCTTGAGAGATAAGAGCAAGGACGGAAAAACTTCTTAAAAAGTTGTTGACAAAGTTCAGTAAACTTGATAAGATAAATAAGTCGAAAGACGTAAGAACTTTGAAAATTAAACAGTAGGTTAACAATAAATTAATTCTTTAAGAATTAAACACAAACAAACCAAGCCAGATATTCAGATGATGATTAGTCTGAGCAGGTAACAACTTTTATTTGAGAGTTTGATCCTGGCTCAGGATGAACGCTGGCGGCGTGCCTAACACATGCAAGTCGAGCGATTTACTTCGGTAAAGAGCGGCGGACGGGTGAGTAACGC
>NZ_JAGHFM010000119.1 GCF_017888745.1 Terrisporobacter sp.
GAAGTTGGTATTACAAATACTAATCCACCAAGACCTGCAAGTGCTCCTGAAATTATTACTCCTGCATATCTCATTTTATAAACATTTATACCAACAGAATCAGCAGCTTGAGGATGCTCTCCACATGCTCTTAATCTAAGTCCAAATCTCGTTTTGTATAATACTATTACAGATATTATTAATATGGATACACCTATATAAGTTGTTATATAGCAGTTTTTAAAAAATAAATCTCCTATTATAGGAATATCGCTAAGTATTGGTACGGATGATATCCTAAATGTATTATTAAATGTAATTTGTTGAACACCATTAGTTTGTATCATTCTTGCAGCATATATTGCAAAAGCAGGTGCAAACATATTAAGTGCTGTACCACCTATTATTTGATCAGCTTTCATATTAATTGCTGAATATGCTAATAATAATGAAAAAATTGCTCCTGTTATCATGGCAATAAGTATAGCTAAGATTAATAATGATTGACCACTCATTTTATCTTGAACTTTATTAATAAATAAGATGCTTGTGAATGCACCTATTATCATAATTCCATCTAATGCTATATTTGTAACACCACCTCTTTCAGTGAACACACCTCCAAGTGCAACTATTAATAACGGTATGGAGAAGAACATGGTTTGTTGTGCAATAAGAAATAAAATATCCATTACTTATTCCCTCCTTCTATTGTATTTATAATTTCAACATCTTTACTTCCTTCATTTTTCCTATTTTTTCTTTTATTAATATATTTAGGTAAAAGGGATTTAAAGAATAGAGCAAAAGCACTAAAATAAATAATACAAGAGATAATTATATCTATCACTTCTGGCATATAATTTAGGGTTTGCAAATAATTACCACCTAAAGTAAGATAAGATATAAAAATTGCTGAAAATATAACTCCAATAGGATTAGATAAAGCAAGTAATGCAACAGGAATACCGTTAAAACCTTCAGCTGCTAATACATCTACAACTTTTATATGACGACCATTTGCACCCGAAAGATATAATAATCCTCCACCAAATCCTGATAATGCACCTGATATTACCATAGACAATACAATATTTCTTTTTTCATTAATACCTGCATACTTACTAGCAGAAGGATTAAAACCACATGCTTTTAATTCGTATCCAAATATTGTTTTATTAAGTACAATATAGATAATTATAGCAACTAATATAGCTATAATTATTCCAGCATTTACAGTAGAAATATCACTGTAGGATCCTGTTATATTACAAAATATTTTGTCAAGCCCCCATTTAGGTAAATCTGCACTTGGTAGGCAGTTTTGTGATAAAGACTTGTTAGAATCAAATATATATGCTTTTACTAACATGTTGCATAAATACATGCCAATATAATTCATCATAATAGTAGATATAACTTCATGAACATTATAATATGCTTTTAGTATACCAGGTATTAAAGCCCATAGTCCTCCTACTATAGCAGCACCTAATAATGCTATCATCCAATGGAAAGGTGCAGGTAAAATAGTACACTTTACCCCAATAAACACAGCTGTAAAAGCCCCCATAATAAATTGACCTGGTGCACCAATATTAAATAATCCTGTTTTAAAGGCAAATCCAACGGACAATCCAGTAAGTATAAGCGGTGTAGCAAAGTATAAAACTTGCCCTATTCCCTTCGCTCCCGTACTAAATCCGCCTTTTAAAATAATTACAAATCCACTAACTGCTTTATAAGGATCACTTATAAATAATATAATAAATCCAAAAGCAAGACCTATTAATATGGCGAAAATAGATGAAGTAGCATTGTTAAATCCATCACTTTTTATAAGATTTTTTATTTTATTCATAACATTTCTCCTCTCTTTGATTTTGAACTTTTGATCCTGCCATATATAATCCAAGCTCCTGAATTGTGACTTCCTTTGGATTTAAATCAGCTACAATTTTACCTTCATAAATAACTAAAATTCTATCACTTAAATTCATGACCTCATCTAATTCAAGTGACACTAATAATACAGCTTTACCTCTATCTCTTTCATCTATTAATTGTTTATGTATATATTCTATGGCACCAACATCTAAGCCTCTTGTTGGCTGAACAGCTATAAGTATTTCTGGATTTAAGTCAATTTCTCTAGCGATTATTGCTTTTTGTTGATTACCTCCTGACATACTTCTTGTAATAGTTTTACTGCCTTGACTACTTCTAATATCAAACTTATCTATTAGTAAATTAGAGTATTCATTTATGGCATTAAATTTTAGAAATCCTCTATTTTGATATTCTTTTGTAAAGTATCTTTTAAGTAATAAGTTTTCTCCTAATGAATAATCTAATACTAGACCGTCTTTATGTCTATCTTCTGGTATATGAGCCATACCTTTCATATTTCTTTTTCTTATACTTTCGTTAGTAATATCTATATTATTTAATAATATTTTCCCTCCATCTATAGACCCTAATCCAGTAAGTGCGTATATAAGCTCTGATTGACCATTTCCGTCGATTCCTGCAATACATACAATTTCACCCTTTTTCACATTAAAAGAAACATCATCTACAACTTTTTTTTCATGTGTCTTTGAATTTACACATAAATTTTTAACTTCTAAAGTTATATTTCCTAGTTCAGCTTCTTTTTTATCAATTTCAAAATTTACTTTATGCCCAACCATCATCTCTGATAATTCCTCTTTTGATGTGATTGATATATCAACAGTATTTATGTATTTACCTTTTCTAAGTATTGTACATCTATCGGCTACTTCTTTGATTTCATTTAATTTATGAGTTATAAATAGAATTGATTTTCCTTCTTTAGTTAAGTTCTTCATTATTTTCATTAATTCTTCAATTTCTTGTGGTGTTAAAACAGCTGTAGGTTCATCGAAAATAAGAATTTCATTTTCTCTATAAAGCATTTTTAATATTTCAACACGTTGTTGCATACCTACAGTTATATTCTCTATGATTGCATCTGGATCAACCATTAAACCATACTTCTCAGATAGTTCTATAACTTTTTTTCTTGCATCATCCATTTTTAAAAATCCATGTTTTGTTGTTTCTACTCCTAGAATAATATTTTGTAAAACAGTGAAATTATGTACTAATTTAAAGTGTTGATGCACCATACCAATACCAAGTTTATTAGCATCATTTGGATTATTAATTTCTACAGTACTTCCATTTTTTTTGATTATACCTTTTTCTGGTTGATACATTCCAAATAATACACTCATTAACGTGGATTTTCCAGCACCATTTTCTCCTAGCAACGCATGTATTTCGCCTTTTTTCAATTGTAATGTTATATTGTCATTTGCAATTATTCCCGGAAATTCTTTAGTTATGTTAAGCATTTCAATTATATATTCCATAGCCATCTCCTCAATTTATCTATTTAATTTCATTATATAGGAAAATATTGGTAATTACAATTTTCTAATTTATTACAAATAAAAAGTCAGTTCTTAAGAGAACTGACTTTTAGTATTTATATAATTATATATTTTTACTATTTGACAACTCTAACTGTAACATTACTTAAGTCTAAATCAGTTGCATTTTTAACATCATCTTTTTGAAGTTTAATTTTACCATCAGCTAAATCTTTATATACTTTATCATAATCATCTTGTGTAAATTTTTTAAATTCAGACGTATTCATTGGAAGCTTTACTCCATCTTTTTCTGCACCTAAAACTAAAGATTTTCCACCAGGGAATTGATTATTATAGTATTGATTTAAAGTTTGTTCTACAGCAGAAGATAAACCTTTCATTGCTGATGTTATCACAGTATCAGATTCAGAACTTTGATCTACATCAACACCTATAACTTTTTTACCCTCTATTGACTC
Source organism: Terrisporobacter sp. (assembly GCF_017888745.1). Lineage (GTDB taxonomy): Bacteria > Bacillota > Clostridia > Peptostreptococcales > Peptostreptococcaceae > Terrisporobacter. The sequence continues at coordinate 3,860 of NZ_JAGHFM010000119.1, forward strand.
TGCAGCTGACATAACTGAGTTGCCAACTGCTCCACCACAAGCAAATATTACTTCTGTACCATCAGTATACCAAGAAGAAGCTAATGTTTGAACTTCTGGAGTAGCATCAAATCCACCAGTATAGTGATATTTAATATCTACAGTATCTATACCAAGTTCTTTAGCTGCTACATCTGCACCTTGAACAAATCCATATCCAAAACGCACAACTGCAGGAACTGATATTCCACCCATAAATCCTAGCTTAGTATATCCTTCCTTTACTGCTGCATAACCTGCAAGATAACCTGATTCTTCTTCTGCAAATACTATCCCAACTGTATTTTTATTAGTTCTGTATTCTTTTCCATCAGCATCATGAGGATTACCATCGATTAGTATAAAATTCACATCTGGATATTTATCTTGTGCTATGTAAATAGGTTCTTCAAATAAATATCCTGGTGTAACAACTACTTTTGCTCCACCTTGTACAGCTAATTCTATTGATGCTAAATATGCATCTGTAGATTGTTCTGTTGGTTTGTAGTATTTATGAGAAATATTTTTTTCTTTTGCATAAGCTTCTATACCTTCCCATGTTCCTTGGTTAAAAGATTTGTCATCTATTGTCCCTATGTCTGTTATCATTGCTATTTCTCCACCATCACTTTTTTCACTTGAATCATCAGATGAAGAACTGCTACATGCTACCAAACTCAACCCTAAGATACAAGATAGTAAAACAGATAATAATTTTTTCATTCCTTTGTTTCCCCTCCATTATTTTTTTGACTACTCGTCAAGATAATTATATGATATTATTTAATATTTTAGAAGTATTTTCCAATAAGTTAAATTATACTATTCAAACTCACCTACTTATATCAACAATTTAATCTCTTATTTTACAAAATATACAAAATAAAATACTTAAATATTGATACAATTTATATTTGTTGTTATAATTTCTATTATAGTTAAAATTTATAATATACAAGATAGGAAGGGATTAAATTGTCAAAATTAAAAAAAATTATAATAGGTTTAGTTTTATTACTAATACTTATACCAGTAGGGACATATGGTTATATTAATTTTAAACTTAAAGATGCAACTGTTGAATCTACTTATACTTCTAAATTAGAAGATGTAAAAGGTGTAACAAATATATTGTTACTCGGTACAGATGGTAGAAAAGGAGAAACAGCTTTTAGAACAGACTCTATGATTATATTAACTATTGATAGTAACAATAAAAATATCAAACTTACATCATTAGCTCGTGATACATATGTAGATATCCCAGGTAAAGGTAAAGGTAAATTAAATACTGCTTACTTCTGGGGGAAAGAATCTTTATTATTTGAGACTATTGAAAATGAGTTTGGCATAGGTGTTGATAAATTTGCTATAGTAGACTTTAACTCATTAATGGATATTATTTATGTTTTAGATGGTGTGGAAGTAGATGTTTCACAAAATGAAATATCTCAATTAAATAAATACACAAAAGAATGTTATGAAATATCTGATAATCCTAAAAAAGGTCAGTTACAATTAATAACTAATACTGGAAAACAAACTTTAAATGGATATCAAGCATTAGCTTACACTAGAATTAGATATAATGATAGCGCCATAAATAGAGATGAGAGACAAAGGGAAGTTATAATGGCAATTGTTGAAAAATATAAAAATACATCATTAACAAAATTCCCTGCTCTAATTGATTCTATTATTCCATATCTAACAACTAATTTAAACTCAAATGATATATTAGGTTTAGCTTCTGATGCCATTAGTATACTATCTAGTAAACCATTATCTGAGGCAATGATTCAAGCTGAGTTCCCAATAATAGATGGTATTCATACAAAGGGTGGTAGTTATAAAAATGCAGGATGGGTATGGTTATATGACATAAACTCTACTGTTGTATTAAAAGATTTTATTTATAATAACATACTTCCAAAAGATAATGAGTATTTATTAGACACTAGCAATGTGCAGTTAAATTATTAAAGAAAAAAGCTATTATATAGTTTTACAACTATATAATAGCTTTTTTTATTATCATAAATAATCATATTTTTTCTACATAACTTTAATTAAAAAATGTAACAACAATTGTATATTAGTAATACTATATATTATGGTTATTATTTCTAAGGGGGAATATATTTATGCACAAAAAAATTATTGCTTTAACAAGTGCATTCGCGCTTGGTATTTGCTGTTTAACAGGTTGTAGCAATACAGAAGAACAAAAAACATCAGAAAATAAAAATTTGGATAAAATTACTATAGCAGAAGTAACCCATTCTGTTTTTTATGCTCCTCAATATGCGGCTATAACTAAAGGATTTTTTGAAGAAGAAGGCATAGAAGTTGATTTAATAGATGCACAAGGTGCTGATAAAACAATGGCTGCTTTAATTTCTGGAGAAGCTGACATTGGATTAATGGGACCAGAAGCATCAATATATGTATATAATCAAGGAAGCGATGACTATGCTGTTAACTTTGCTCAATTAACTAAGAGAGATGGAAGTTTTATAGTCTCAAGGGAAAAAAATGATAATTTCTCTTATGACGATTTAAAAGGTAAAGAAGTTTTAGGAGGAAGAGCTGGCGGTGTACCTCTAATGACTTTAGAATATTTATTAAAAGATAAGGGACTTACTATTGGAGAAAATACTTCTAATGGTGAGGTAAATGTAAGAACAGATATTCAATTTGGAGTTATGTCAGGCGCTTTCGCTGCTGGAGAAGGTGACTATACTACTGCTTTTGAACCAACTGCAAGTCAGTTAGTTAAAGAAGGTGCTGGTTATATAGTAGCTTCCGTTGGCCAAGATGCTGGTGAAGTTCCTTTTACAGCATATTCAGCAACTAAATCTTATATGGAAAAAAATTCTGATTTAATCCAAAGGTTTACTAATGCATTATATAAAGGTCAACAATGGGTTCAAAAAGCTTCAGATGAAGAAATAGCAGAAGCTATGCAACCTTTCTTTGAAGATACTTCAAAAGAAGATTTAATAGTTGTTGCTCAAAAATATAAAGAAATAGATGCATGGTGTTCTGATCCTTTATTAAAAGAAGAAAGTCTAGATAATTTGATGAATATAATGATTGAAGGCGGAGAGTTAGAGGAAAAAATACCTTATGATTCTGTAGTTACTACTTCATATGCTCAAAAAGCTATAGATAATAATAAATAATAAGTAATTTTTATAATGAATCAAAAGAGCCACCTTTTAGGTGGCTCTTTATATTAATATAAAAATGTGTTTATAATTGTTTATATATTATAAGATAAACATCTATGTTCTGTTTTAGCTTGCTTAGGCAATCTATCATTTATAACATTCATTAAATTATCACTACATTCAAGAACATCAACAAAATTACCTTCATCTACTAATATAAATTTAGGATTGATTGGAGATAGTACATTCCCTAGGATTTGCCCAAGTTTAGCATATTTATATCTAGGAAGAACATCTTCCATTTCCAAACTTATATCTAAAGTATCTAAATAATTAAATTCTACTTCATATATATGAGCTATTTCTGATGCAACTTGCCAGTTTGATAATTCTACATCTTCATATATGGCTTGATTTACTTCTTGTATTCTTCTTTCTGTATTGGTAAAGGTTCCATTTACACTTACAAATCCAGTTCCTGGTATTACAACATCGGCTTTATAACAAGTTTCAGTCATATGAGTATCGCAAACCATTAAGAACTCTAAATCATCAAAGTCATATGATGGATTTTCTCCAAAGCATAATAATGCTTTAACTCCATTCATTGATTCCTTACCAGATTTTATTCCCATATCTATTAATCCTTGAGAATTATTTTTAGCCTTAATTTGTAAGATACCATCTCTTGGAGATCCAATATGACCTGATAGTAATGCAATATTAGCTATCATAATAGAAGCTTCATATGATACAACATTTTGTTGGAATACTATCATAGATTTTTTAGCATTTACATATTCATTTGCAATTTCTTTAATATCATCAGATACTGCCATATTAGATAAAGAAGATTTAAACTCTTCAAAATTAGCTAAAGATGACACTTTACCCATATCAATTAATGATTTAGCTATTTCTTTTAAGGTATCAAGATTATTTTCTACATATACTACTTTTGTAGCAAAGTCAAAGTTATTAACTTCGTATCCTACAGGATTTATTACATATATTTTAGCTCCATTTTCAGCCGCTTGTTTTAACTTAAGTTGAATTACTGGGTTATTTTCCATTATAAAGCCAAAAGTTAATATAACATTTGTAGATAGTAGTTCATCTATTGTATTTGGAGAAACATCTAATCCAAGAACTTCTTCAACTCCACTCTTTCTATTATTAAAACAAAGAGTTTTAGCTCCCATTACCTCTGCTAATTTTTTAATAGCATAGGCTTCTTCATTTGTATATCTATCAGATATAGAAACTGCCACTGAATCTTTTCCATATTTTGCAGCTATACTTTCAGCTTTTTTAGAAACTAATACTAAAGCTTCATGATAATCACTTTCTCTAAATCCTTCTTTAGTTCTTATAAGTGGATTTGTAAGTTTTCCTTCTAATACAGAACAATCAAATCCCCATTTTCCTTTTCCACATATAAGACCTTTGTTAACTTTTCCATCTTTAGCTGGATTAGATTTAATTAACATATCACCATAAGATTCAAGGTGTAAACTACATCCTACTGAACAGAACGAACATGTAGTTTCTGTAACATTTGTATCAAGAGGTACTTCTTTAAATACTGATTGTCTTTCTTGAATAGCTCCTGTTGGGCAAACACTTACACATTGACCACAAGACATACATCCAGATTCTTCAAGAGGCTTTTCTAAAGCAGGTTTAACCACTGTATCAAATCCTCTATTAACTAAACCTAATGCTCCTACTCCCATAACTTCATCACAGACTCTTACACAAAGTCCGCAAAGTATACACTTATTAGAATCCCTTACTATAAATGGATGATTATCTTCAAATTCTACTTTATTCTTATCTCCTGCAAGTCTATTTGGTTCAACTTTATATTCATTAGCATATTCTATCAACTTACATTCAAAGTAGTCATGACAACCACATTCTAAACATCTAGAAGCTTCTTTTACAGCTTGATCTTCATCATATCCAAATACAACTTCTGTAAAGTTATCTCTTCTTTCTTCAGCTTCTAATTGATTCATAACTGGTCTGCACATTCTTTCTCTATCCTCAAATGTTTTTTCAGTTATATCAAATCTCTCTACTACATATGGTTTTTCATATTTAAGTATTTCTCCATTTAAATATGAATTTATAGACTCAGAAACTTTCTTAGCATCTGCTATAGCCTCTACTGCAATAGATATTTTATCATTACCACAGTCTCCACCAGCAAATACACCTTCCATACTAGTCATAAATGTATCTTTGTCATATGCTATTGCATTTTTTCGAGTTTTTTCTAAGCCATCGAAGCATGACGAATCAACTGCTTGACCTATAGCCAATATCATAGTATCAATATCAATAGTTTCTGTTTTTCCTTCAACAGGTATTGGTTTTCTTCTTCCAGATGCATCAGGCTCACCTAGTTCCATAATTTGAAGAACTACTTGTTTTACTTTTCCTTCTTCATCAGAGATTACTTCTATAGGATTAGTTAAATTTTTGAAGATTACGCCTTCTTCTTCAGCCTCAACTATTTCTACCATATCAGCTGGCATTTCATTTTTAGTTCTTCTATATATATTATAAACTTTTTTTGCTCCTAGCCTTATAGCCGTTCTACAAGCATCCATTGCTGTATTACCGCCACCAACTATAGCAACCTTTTCTCCAAGTTTAATTTCTTCATTTCTAACAACTTTTCTTAAAAAATCAATTCCACCTATTACACCTATACTATCTTCACCTTTACATTTAACCCCAGTAGATACCCAAGCACCTATTCCAAGCAATACTGCATCATAGTCAGATTTTATTGTTTCAAAAGGTATATCCATACCAACTTTAGTATTAGGAATAATTCTAACTCCCATATCTTCTATTAAAGCTATTTCTTCATCTAAGACAGCTTTTGGAAGTCTGTATTCTGGTATACCATAGCGAAGCATACCACCAAGTTTAGGCATTGATTCTATTATAGTTACACTATGACCCATTTGTCTTAAAAAATATGCTGCAGATAGACCCATAGGTCCTCCACCAATTATAGCTATACTTTTCCCTGTCTCTTCTTCTATTTCTGGAATAAATGGATTTTCTGATTCTAAATCTTTATCAGCAACGAACCTTTTTAACCACTGTATAGATAGAGGCTCTTCAACTAATTTTCTTCTACATTTCTCTTCACATGGATGTGGGCATACTCTACCTAAAGAAGCTGGTAGTGGTATTTTATCTTTTATTAATTCTATAGCTGCCTCATGTTCTCCATTAGCTATTAAGCCTACATAACCTTGACAATCTGTTCCTGCTGGACAAGAAAGTACACAGGGTGGTCTACAATCTCCTATATGATTTGATAACAATAATTCTAAATTTGTTTTTCTAGATTCTATTACTCTTTCAGTATTAGTTTTTATTATCATATCTGATGATATCTCAGTGGCACAAGCTTTAACCATTTTAGGCATACCTTCAATTTCAACTACACATAAACCACATGAACCATATATTTTTGTTCTTTCGTCGAAGCATAGAGTAGGAATGAAAACATCATTTTCTCTTGCAACTTCAAGAATTGTTTGACCAGGTAAACCAAATACTTCTTTACCGTCAATATTTAATCTGAATTTTTTCATTTTATAATCCCCCTCTCTTAGTCTCTAACTATAGCGTTAAACTTACAAGTTTCTTCGCATTTACCACATTTTATACATTTATCATGGTCAATAACATGCATTTCTTTCTTTTCACCTGATATTGCACTAACTGGGCATTTTCTAGCACATGCTGTACAACCCTTACAATTATCAGTAATATTAAATGAGATAAGATTCTTACATGATTTTGCTGTACATTTTTTATTATAAATATGATCTTCATACTCATTTCTAAAATATTTGATTGTAGTAAGAACTGGATTAGGTGCAGTTTGTCCTAATCCACACATAGAACCATCTTTTATTTTAATAGCTAATTCTTCAAGTAATTCTATATCTCCGTCTTTACCTTCACCATTAGTGATTCTTTCTAAAATTTCAAGCATTCTCTTTGTACCAATACGGCAGTAATTACATTTTCCACAAGATTCTTTTCTTGTAAAATCTAAGAAATATCTTGCCATATCTACCATACAAGTAGTTTCATCCATTACTATCATTCCACCAGAACCAACTATAGCTCCTGTTTTATTTATATTTTCATAGTCAACAGGAGTATCTATTAGTTTAGCAGGAATGCATCCACCTGATGGTCCACCCATTTGGACTGCTTTGAACTCTTTATCCTTTTTTATTCCTCCGCCTATTCCAAATATAACATCTTTTAGTGGAAGACCCATAGGCACTTCTACAAGTCCACCTTTTTTTATTTTGCCTGCAAGAGCAAATACTTTAGTACCCTTACTCTTATCTGTTCCCATTGAACCAAATGCATCTCCTCCATTTGCTATAATCCAAGCAACATTTGCATAAGTTTCAACATTATTTATATTTGTAGGTTTTTGCCAGTAGCCTTTTTCTGCTGGGAATGGTGGTTTAAGCCTTGGCATACCTCTTTCACCTTCTAATGAAGCTATAAGAGCAGTTTCTTCTCCACATACAAAAGCTCCTGCACCTGCTTTGATTCTTAAATCAAAATCAAATTCACTATCAAATATATTTTTGCCTAAAAAACCTTTTTCTCTAGCTTGAGACATAGCTATCTCTAATCTATGAATAGCAAGAGGATATTCAGCACGGACATATATAACTCCTTCACTAGCTCCCATAGCATATCCGCCTATTATCATACCTTCTATTAATGAGTGTGGATCACCCTCAAGAACAGATCTATCCATGAAAGCACCTGGATCTCCTTCATCAGCATTACAAACTATATACTTTTGTTCTCCTTGATTTTTTTTTGCAGCATTCCACTTAAACCAAGTAGGAAATCCTGCTCCTCCTCTACCTCTTAATCCTGAAACTTTTATTTCTTCTATTACTTCGTCTTGGCTCATTGAAGTAACAACTTTTCTTGTAGCTTCATATCCACCTACTGAAATATATTCTTCTATTTTTTCTGGATTAATTAAGCCACAATTTCTAAGTACTACCCTTTGTTGTTTCTCTATAAATAATTTATCTTCATCAGATATTGCCACATCACTTGCTATTTCCCCATTTACAAGATGTTTTTCAACTATTTCAGCAACTTTATCTGATTTTACCTTTACATATCTAGTCATATTGTCATTATCATCATAAATATCAACTATTGGTTCAAGATAACAAGTACCAACACAACCTGTAATATCAACTTTTATATCTAGTTCTTTTTCAATGATTAATCTTTCAAATTCTGCAGCTGTCTTTTTTGCTCCTGTTGCAACACCACAACTACCTTGACCGATTATAACCTTCATCCCCTATTCACCCCCTATGATCTTTCTTTGATTTCTGTTAAAATTTCTTTTACAGAATCTTTAGTTAAGTTTCCATATGTCTCGTCACTGTCAGCACTTTTAATCATCATAACTGGTGCTAATGAACAACATCCTAAACATGCCACATTATTTAAGGTAAATAATCCATCTTCTGTTGTTTCACCATCCTTAATATTTAATAACTCACATACAGCTTCTTCTATCATTTCAGAACCGTTGACATGGCATGCTGTACCTTGACAAAGCATTATTAAATACTTACCAATTGGTTGTAGTCTAAATTGTGCATAAAAAGTAGCAACACCGTATATCTTAGCTGTTTTAATCCCTGTTGCTTCAGATATGTGATTCATAGTATCAATTGATATGTATCCATAGATATCTTGAGCTTTTTGTAGAATTGTTATAAGGCTTCCAGGTACTTTGGCATACTTATCTAAAACAAGATCTAATTCTTTAAAATCTTGAAATTGCTCATTTTCGCAGCAACATTTTTGACTCATCTTGCTTACCCCCCATTTAAAAATTGTATCCATATTATATATGTACTACTAATAATAATATTAGCAAAAAAAGGAAATTATAGCAAATGAAAACTCAAATTTTGTTATTATTTTAACTATAAAATTAAATAGTATATATTTATTTAATATGTTATTTAATTTTATATATACCATCATTGAAATTTTAATAAGTTAATTAATTATTTTAATAAAATAGCTTCTACATAAATGTAGAAGCTATTTTATTAAGCATTTTCAAATGTGTATATGGCATCTATTCTAGTTATATAAATACTATCATTTTTACAACCTATATACTTGGCATATTTTTTTACTTTTTCCTTTGCTAAATCTATATTACCAACACCTTTATCCATTAGTTCTTTTATATACATATCCATTAGCAACCCTTTATATTCTTTTAAATCAAAGCCTAAGTATTCTGCTAATTTTTCTATTTCTAGCATAAAATCTCCATCTTCTTTTACTAAAAATTCATAAACATCTTTTCTATATGGATTAGCCATAATTATCTTCTGCACAACTTTACACCCATCTAATTTACTTATAAATCCATCTTTGTAATTATTAAATAATGCATTTGATTGTCTTATTGATCTTTGGTCTATATATGAATTAACTTCTGTAACTCCATTTTCTAATAATGCATCTAAAACAGCAAAATGAATTTTAAAACAATCTTCATATATATAATTTGATAACTTACATATTATGGGTTTAACATCAAAGATCCTAATACTATTATTTTTCTTACTTTTATTATTATTTATATCTCTATTTACA
>NZ_JAGHFM010000120.1 GCF_017888745.1 Terrisporobacter sp.
AATATCAATTAGATAAATTAAATATAAAGTATGATAAGGAATATATAGATAAATGTACTGGAAAGAATAAAGAAAGACCACAATTAATTAAAATGATGAATGAATTAAAAGAAGGAGATATTCTTTATTGTGAAAGTATCAGCAGATTAGGAAGAAACCTAAAGGACTTAATTGAGATAGTAGAGCAATTAATTAATAAAGGCGTTAGAGTTATTTTAGTAAAAGAGGGTATCGACACTAGCACAACAACCTATAAGTTATTAATAGGTATATTTGGAGCAATAGCAGAAATGGAAAGGGAAACTATCCAGGAAAGAACATTACAGAGTATAGAAAGATTAAAAGAGATAAAATCAAATACTGGTGAAGTTGCTACCAAGAGTGGTAAATGGTTTGGTAGAGAAGAAAAGAAAGTTAGTGATCTACCGAAAGACTTTAAAAAATATTATGACAAAATGTTAAATAAAGAAATAACAAAAGTAGAAATGGCTAAGTTATTAGGCGTTGGTAGAGCAACTCTTTACAGATGGATTAAATTATATGAGGAATAATAAATATATTGCAACGGTTATTTTTAATCACCGTTGCAATATAAAAAATCTCCACATGTGGGGAAAGCGTCAATTTGACGGTATCAATATAACTAGAAGAGGATGGCAAAATATTTTGCTGCCCTCTTCTTACATTAAATAGTTTAGGTGTTGGAAATACCAACAACGGAAATTTAACTATTAACTCTAAAATCGGTATTGACGATTTTAGAAGTGACAATTAGTAATATCTGAATTTTATAAATATAAGATGACCCGATGAATCACAGGGTCATGTATCAAGATAATGCATCATATATCTTAAAATTTAAGTCGTGGTCAATTAAATTGACCTCGGATTTTTCTGAAATAGTTTTTTAAAGGCATTCTAAAGTGCATATTATGCATTTTAGAATATTTTTTTATTTTGAAAATTTATTATGAAGATGGCGAATTTTTTCCCGATAAGTTGGGAAAGAGTAGTTATAAAATTCGGAAATGAAATTCCGATACTAGGTTTAAATTATGAGTTAAAGGCTTAAATAAATCTAAGTTATAAGTATATAGTGAATTTAAAAGTGGGTCGGTTTGCTCGACCGACTTATCTTCAGATAACTTGACCGACGTCGTTATCTTAGAAAAAAGAAATAAAGAAAGAAAATATATATTATAAATATTTTAGACAAACTAAACGGATATATCTGTTTAGTATTATATTAACCTAACCTATCCTATCCTTACCTAATCTAACCTAACCTGTGTATCCAAATGGTATACATATGGTATACCAAACTATGGACTAATTATTGTATTTTGAATGTAGCGTTTTAATCGGTGCAAACTTGCACTCATCAAAGCAAAAAAATAAGTCCTTCAAAAAGACTTGTTTTAGCTGGGGGAACGATTTGTTCACTCAGATGTAATTTACAGTTAGAAAAAATAATAGAAGAATTTAAAAGTGGGTGAACATAAATCACTCACTTTAATATAGAAATACATGAGTGAATGTAAAAGTAGGACTATCCCAATTTGAATAGTGATAAAGTAGCTTATAGGATATTTTTATAAAGATATAAAAACAAATACCCAAGAGAAATATTTCACTGGGGAGCATTGGAGGAAAAAGAAGAATGAAAGAGAATTTAAGAAAAGATTATATAGCTTATGATGGAACATTAAAGGATATTAAAAAATATTATGCAGAAAAGATACAAGCTAGTGAAAAAGTTAGAATTGATATTAACAAGAGTAGTGATCCAATTGAAATGTTAGATTTAAGTTTACTATGTATTTACTTTTTAACTGGAGATAAATTATTTTATGAGCAAAATAGACAGAAATTAATAAACATTATTGCCAGTTTTGATGGAGAAAAGTTTAATTATGAAAGTTAATACTATTTTTTATAATTAACCACTGTCAATTTGGCGTTGGTTAAACGAGAGAAATATTTCCGAGTATTATTCAAAACACTTTTAATAATAAAATTTAAATAATATTTTATGGTCTTTAAATAGATATATAAATAAAAGATAAAAAGGGAGTTTATTTCCCTTTTTTCTTTGCTAAAATTCTTTCAAAAGCCTCTTTGTAAACTTCTTTATTATTACGCTTTCCTATAGCAACTAATTCAGCTATAGGCTTGTTCACTTCTTTTATATTAACAATTTCATATGAATTATTAACTTTTGTATAAACTATTCTATATTTAGCTTCATGAACATAGATAGCATAATAACCCTCTAGATTTATTCCATTTAAGTTTTGAAGAGCTTTTCCTAAATGTATGTTTTTTTCAAGTTCATCTAATTTAGCAAAACATTCAATTCTAACATTTTTAGGTAGTTCCTTTAAATCATTGATAGTTTCATTAGTAAATGAAACTTCACATCTAGTTGTCATATGTTTCTCCTTTCTATAATTCTTTTGATTATATAGGAATTTTATTCCTATATACATTATATTATATGCTCCAAAATAAAAAAATATAATTTTATGCATTATTTTATATATTATTTTATGTACTATTTTATGTATTTTGTATACAAAGTATTAATTTTAGGATAAAATAATAATGTGAAATCAAAATTTGGGAGGTGTTTCTCATGGCAATGGCAATAGAAAGAGATTGTATTGTATCAGCTAGTGAGATAGTAAAGAACTTTTCTAAACTTAGAAAAGAAGCAAAAGCAGGAAAAGATTTAGTTATTTTTAAGAACAATAAACCAGATTTAGCATTAATAGATATAAACGAATATGAAAGTCTTAAAGAACTGTCTAATTTAATTGAATACTATGAGATAGATAGTATTATTAAAGAAAGAAAAGTCAAAGATGATGGGGTTAGATATTCTTTATCAGAGGTTAAATCTATGTTTGAAGATTAGCTTATTTTTAGAATAAAACAGATCAAGTTACATCAATTTTGATGTAACTTTTTTATTTTAATTTTTATGATTTATTTATGACAGGTCGAAATATCCCACCATATTTATTTAATATATTCTTACTTACAACAATTTTGTTGTTATGTAAAAAAGAGGACAAGGAAATATTTCCGAGTCCTCTTTTTCTTATCTTAGAAAACACATCTAACAGTTGGAAATAGTAGATTTTATCAGAGTGTTGGAAACACAAAAGAAACACAGAAAAAACACTGAGCAAACACAGAACAAAATCAAAACAAAACAAACAAGAATGATAAAGAATATATAAAGAATGTAATAAGAAAGAAAAAGAATGGGAAGAAGGAGAAGAATATAAAGAAAAAACTTCCCAACCTCTTCATTTCAATTCAAATTAATATCAAAATAAAGAGAAAAAATTTCACTTGTTATCAAAAAGATACATTTTATGATGATTAAAAATAGGGAATAAAAAGATAGAATTGATTTTAATATAAAGTATAAACGTAAAATGTAGAAAAATTGGAAAAGTGATGATATAATAATTTTAAAAATAAAAAAAGACCTCGCACTTTCAAATATACCGCAAATATATTTAAAAGTTACTTAATAGGTAAACGGACTACCTAAGAAGCATGAAGCCTTTTAACTAAGGGAATTATAGCATTTAGTTAAAGAATTTTCAAGCCTTTTAGGATAATAATACCTAGAAGGCTTTTTTATTTAACTAGATGAAAAGAGGTTAATAAAAATGGGAGCATTAAAACTAGAATATAAAAAAGGATTATTTAATGGATATACACACATATATATTGGAATGATGGGAGAATTACAACCATTAGAATGTATTGAATATGATGAATTTGAAGAGGCTATAAATAAATACAGTGGATATTATGATGTATACGCAACTCAAAATACTATAAGCAATACATATACAAGAACCAATAAAGATGTATTACAGTTAAGAACTTTATATATAGATATAGATAAAATAAATAACACTGATGAAATAATAGAATTAATTAATAATTTAGTCAAAGAGAAAGTAATCCCAAAACCACATAAAATAATTTTTTCAGGAAGAGGAATACATATTAAATGGTTTATAAAGGATTATGCTGGGACAAGCAAAAAGAATATGAATGTTTGGAGCAGATTACAAAATTATTTAATTAAGACTTTTAAAAATGCTTTAAATAGTATGGGTGAAGTTGATAAAAGAGTAAAAGACCCGTCAAGAGTTTTAAGGATAGAAGGAACTATTAATTCAAAAAGCGATAAAGTAGTAAAATGTTTAGTTAATAATGAGCATGAGTTATACGACTTATATGAGTTATATAATATATATACTCCATACAAGCCACAGAAAGCCACAGAACAAAAGAAAAGTAAAAAAGGTATAAAACTATTAAAGAGTAAAACAACACTAAATTATGGGCGTTTAAAGGACTTAGAAATGATATTGGAATTAAGGGAGTATGATTTAACAGGAATAAGAAATAGTTTTCTAATGTTTTATACAACATATTATATTCTAGTTAATAACTCAAATTATGAGGAAACATTACAAGAAATAAAAGTTGTAGCAAGTAGAATTAAATCTAAAAAATATACTTCTTTGGCTGAATTAAAATCATTTGTAAGAAATGGACTTAAAAAGGTCGAAGAGCATAAAGAAGGACAGAAGGTATTACCAAAAAGTGAAACTATTATCGAATGGTTAGATATTTCAGAAGATGAACAAAGAGAATTAATTACATTAAAGTCAAAAAAGATAAAACAAGAGAATAATAATGCTCAAAGAAGAGAAAAGAGAAGAAATTCAGAAGGGTTAACTTCAAAACAAGCCGAATTAAAAGAATTAAAGATTAAAGTATTAGAATTAAAAGAACAAGGGTTAAGTAATGTTAAAATTGCAGAAAAGTTAGGGACAAATGAGAGTAAAATAAGAAGGGTATTAAAATTATAATTACCTCGTCAAAAAATGGCTCTTTAATATATGTATGTTGTCTTTGTCCCGAAGGTACATATAAATAATGTTTTATATGATTAGTACTACCCTTATTTGAATCAAGAGAGCAACAGAAACAAGACACTCTTAAGGCTATAAATGAGTTGAAAGAAAAAGGATTTAATAATACAAAAATCGCAGAAAAACTAAACATAAGTAGAGTTTACGTTTCAAAAATAATAAATAATAAAGTGTAAACTGAAATGGCTCTTTAATATATGTATGTTTCCCTCTTCTACCTATAGATTTATAGATAACTTAGATTATACAAGTGATATTTTAAAATAGAGGTGACCTAGTGGTGTTTACTTACATTTTTAATAAAAAAAGATTTGTACAGAAATTAGGGAATTATATATCGCATACAATAGTAAATACCTTTGATGAATCAGAAGGTAGAAAAATACTTAGAAGTGCAGAGGAATTAAATAAATTAGATAGATTAGATTTAGCTTATAAATTTTATGATAGTTTAAATATGAATTTAGAAGGAAATCCAGGACGAGAGTTTATGGTTGATGATATTGCTATTTATATTGATTATATGATACCGAAGTCATATGTTAAATGGTATTTGAAAGAACATAATAAAGGGCCTAAAAATATGAAAGTTGATTTGGAGAAATACGGTTTAATTTATCATTATGAATGTAATAAATAAATAGAAATTTAGGTAAAATAGAAGTACAATAAGAAATAGAATAGTAATGAAAGTAACAGAGGTCGGAACAGGTAGCCGACACCACGCATAAGCGGTAGGAGATGCAGATTACCACCTGCCTTTACTTTCAAGATATAAACGAGCCATAGAGTTATTCTATGGCTTTATTTGTTTTAATGGGATAGGAAGAGTATTCTTATCTCTTTTTATATGCAATAATATATTATAAAAGTATATCAAAGTAATATAAATAAAAAGGGGTATGAGAATGAATAGAGAGGAATTTAATCAATTAGATATAAAAGGTCAAGTTGATTATTTTAATAATGAATTAAAGCTAATGAGTAATAATTTTAATGCTATATGTAGGCAAATAGGAATATCAAAAAATACTATATTAAATAGATTTAAGTCTAATGGGTTTGAGTTATTAAGAACAGGTCAAAAAATAATAGGTTTTTCGCAATATATTGCGAATGATAGAAATATAGAAAAAGACCTAATCCTTCAAAAGGATTGGTGCTTAAACGAACAAAATTGTTCAGTTGAAATAGAAAAAAGGACGGCGAAAAATTTCGCTGTCGCTCAAAACGACAGCGACCTAGATAAAAATATCAAGGCTGAAAATTCAGCTATGAAAAATAAAAAGAAAGCTAGTGATCCATACGAAATAAATTTAATTTTAAAAAGAATTGAGTCACTAGAGAAAAAAGTTGAAATATTAGAGAGTGCAAACTTGCACTCAGCTAAATATTTGGAGAGTCAAGACCTTGACTATAATAAAAACTTTATCAAGAGTTATGAAAATACTATAACTAAAACATTTAAAATTGACTTAGAAGTATATAAAGAGTTAGAAAGGGTATTTAATAGATATAAGATTTATAAAAAACAAGATATAGTTAGTAGTTTATTAAAATATGCTTTGGATAATATAAAATAATATTTAGTAATACAGAAAAATTCTATATTACTAAAGTATATTACAATAATAAGTTTTAGTAATATAATTATATATTTCCTTATCGTTCAAAAGGATAACGAGAAAATACGATTTTCTTGTTATCTTCTTTATCTTATATTTTTTGTTTTCTGTTTCTTCTAATCATATAACTACGTTCTATAAAATATTTTAATGGGTCAATGTTTTGACTTATTAAAAGGGTATCGATTTAACCAATACCTAAAGTTAAAATCTGATGCACCAAATTAGTGCATTAGGTCAAAATAGAAAAACTTAACCTATAACTAAAGTCAAAATTTGATTTCAGTAATAAATTAAAAGGGGGTCCCCAAACGCGACCCCCTTTTGTCATTAAAAAATTATAACTCATTATGTTTTAAAGACATAGCGAAAATGTCAGTCGATTTAATTGAGTTGCTGGAGCAGAAAATTAAAATATTAGAAAACGGAGACCTCCGTTTTCTAATATGCGCGTTTTATCAAAGAAAACTGCGTTAATTATACCCGTGCGAAAAATTTCGCTCGTTAAAACCTAGTAATATCAAGGGTTTAATAAAAAACTGCTCATTTTCATACATGACGCAGTTTTTATTATGTTTTAAAATTAATTTATGAACATATAAAAACAATATTTCTTATATGGTTCATAAATTAATTGAACTTTATTCAACTGGAATGGCTTTAGGATATTCAACATCTCCTAATCCTAAAGGGGTGATTTACCCCAATAGAAAAAGAATAGATAAAGTTGATGAAAATGGGGAAATATCTATTTGCTCACGTGGTGTAAGCAAATATTTAACAGAAGAAATTTCTTCAAGATAAAAGTTAAACCTAAGTGATTATTTACTGGAAAGAGCCACAACAGAATAGTATGTATTTTTATTCAACCACGTGAAAATTCCTTTTAGTTTAGTTATGAAACCATGTGCAGGTTAGGAATATTTGGTACGTTTTTGATACGGTTTTTGTGTACCAAAGTGGGACATTTGGAAATTTTTTTGATATCGCAGAAATACTAGGCTTTGCCTAGCCTATCAAAGATTTTGATAGCAATTTCTCTTTATGCTCTTTATAAAAATTTAAAGTATTAATTTCCAGTTTAATAATAGTATAAAAACTTTCAAGTAATGACACCGTTGTTTGGAAGATAATTTTTAAGTAGTTATTTTGATGTCTAAACATGGTGTCATAATACTTTTTATTTATTGTGATATTTTCATCTATACAAATAGACTTTTTTGCCCAACTGTAACTATGGCTATTTTTTGAGCAATAGGGGAGTAAATTAAACATTCAGATGTCCTTAATAGTAACATCTGAAAATAAAAAAAGTTGTTGACAATGCCGTACAAATACCGTACAATAAAATCAAGAAAGGTGGTGAGAAAATGAAAAATAGCAGAATAGAATTAAGAGTATCACAAGAAGAAAAAGAAAAAATAGATAAAGAAGCAGAAAAAGAAAATCTTAAAACTGCTACATTTGTGAGAAAAGTTGTATTAGATTACATAGAAAATAAGCAATAAAAAAAAGCCCACCCAATAAGGATAGACCTAACATGCTAATTAGATTATATCTTAATTGGGTGGTTAATTCAAGGAGGATTAATTACCAATGAACATTAATACATTAAAAAACTACATAGAGAAGTGTAATTCTCATAAGGTTAAACCAACCCTAAAGGGAGCAGTAATATATATAAGGTTTGGGGTGGTTAGATAATGGATAAAGAATTAAAGAAAGAGATCATTATTAAAGGTATTAATAAAATAGATGATGAAAAGTTCTTAAACTTTCTTTTCGGATTTGTTATTAGATATAATAGGACTAAAATAAAGGAAAATAAAAATGGAAAATAAGAAAATAGATGAAATAATAATTAAGTTGTTAGAGATTCAAAATAGATTTAAATAATATTTAAGTAGGATAACGTAAATTTGGCGTTATCCACTTTATTATTTATAAAAGAAAAATAAAGTGATAATACCCCTATAGACAAAAATGTCCATACCCCTATAGACAAAAATGTCTATGAGAATAATACAAATATTAATAATACAAATATTAATATATAT
>NZ_JAGHFM010000121.1 GCF_017888745.1 Terrisporobacter sp.
GAGCATAGAGATCATTCCTTTCATGGGTTTGTGTGCAACTCTATGCTCTTTTATTTTGCAAAAAAAGTCAATACTTAAATGTCAACTAAACATTATACTATCAGGAAATTATATGTTATCTGTTCTGTAGATAACATATAATTTTCAACCTTTTATTATGAGTAATAGTCAAAGCCGTTGGCGAAATAAAATGTAGCGACCGTACAGTGGATTAAGCGAAACTAATTTCTTTGTTATAATAATCTATGAATTTTTTTCTCATAAATTAAGGATTCAAAAGGATATCCTATACTATATAAAAATTCAAATCTAGACTTACAATCTTTATAAGATTTAAATAATTTTGTACATTTATCAACATTATCGTAAACTTTCCAACATCCACATAGTTTATAGTTCTTACCTTTATTGTTAATAAAGCCCTTAACATCTTTAATAGGATAACCTAAAAATAATCCTACTTCGTGAGGGGTTTTTATGTTTGTTTCAAATGCACTCTTTAATTTTTTTAAACAATCATCAATATTAAAAGGATTGTAATTATATGATTTAAGAAAACTAATTATCTCTAAGTCAGAAAAATCTTTAATTAAAAATTCTAATCTATATATATATATTAAAGCATATGTTTTTGATTTATATAATGAGTATAAGTAAACATCGAAAGGATTTAATAAGGTATTATAATAGGATATTAAGTTTTCTAAGTCAGTATAATCATCCAAATATATTTTAAATAAATTACCACTCTTAATTCCTCCTAGAGTAGGAGAAGCATATTTTATTAATAATTTTTCAAACATAACATACCACCTTTCAAAAATCCTATACCCTTAGTATTAGAATTTAAAAGAAAATATATTAGTAATATTTAAAACTAATAAGAGTATTTTTACTTGACAATAAAAAGCAATGGTGCTAAATTAAAAGTAAATGATAATCATTATCAAGCGGAAAAGAGGGTATGAAAATGAACTTATTAGTGATAGGTGGAAATGAAAGGATGAAAAGAGATTATATAAATCTAGGTAAAGAAGAAGGATATAAGACAAAAGTAATTTTAAATATGTCATCTAAAGCTTTAAAGGATTTTGGTAGACCAGAGGCTGTAATAATGTTTACATCAACTGTTTCTCATAAGTTAAAAGCAGTAGTAGAAACTCAAGCTAAAAAGAAAAATATCACTGTTATAAGACATTATAATAGTAGTAAAGTTTCATTTAAAGAGTGTCTAGATAAAATAAAAGAGTGCAATGGTGATTGTGAATCATGTAGATATAGTTTTAAAAAAGATAAAACAATTATATAATTATTTATTAGTAGAAGTTTAGAGTAAACGAATTTATTATATAATAATAGTATCATTTATGATCGGAAATAAATGTGTATTTATATTTTAATGAATAATTAAAAGGGGTAAAAATAATAATATTTAAAACTTAATCTTTTCTAAAAACGATGATTAAAATCATCGTTTTTTTTATTAAATAGAATTTATAGTTTATATAGATTAGGGATAAATTATAAATTGCAATATATTAATTAAATAACTGTCAAAGTGTACATATATTAAGTATTTTGGTTATATTCTAATAAAACTAAATTAATTTCTATATTAAAGTTTTGGGATAAGTGATAAAATACTTTGTTAAAATCTATGGTATAATTATTAAGAGTGAGAAATTTAAGAGGGAGGAGTTTTACATGAAAGAAATATATCAAGTATCAGATGAATATTTAAATAGCCAATTGAAATACTTAAAATTGCTATCAAAACAATACTCTAGTATATCTAAAGCTAGTGCTGAAATTATAAATTTAAAAGCGATATTAAATCTTCCTAAAGGAACAGAACATTTTCTGTCAGATGTTCATGGTGAGTATGAACCATTTGTTCATGTTTTGAAAAATGCATCTGGAGTAGTAAAGAGAAAGATTGAAGAATTATTTGGAAATACAATGCTAGAAAATGAAAGAAGGAGATTTGCTACCTTAGTTTACTATCCAGAGCAAAAATTAGACTTAATAGAAAAGGAAGATATTTCAGAAGATATAGATGATTTTTATAGAATAACCATATATAGGCTTATAGAACTTTTAAGATATGCTTCAAGTAAGTATACAAGATCAAAAGTAAGAAAATTCCTTCCAGAAGATTTTAGATATATAATAGAAGAATTGTTACATCCGGACTCAACTAGTCCTCACAAAGATGAATATTATAAGAGCATAGTAGATAATATTATTGAAATAGATAGAGCTAGAGTCTTTATTATAGAAGTATCAAAGGCAATTCAAAAACTTGTAATAGATAGACTACATATTGTGGGAGATATTTATGACAGAGGTCCAAGACCGGATATTATCATGGATACATTGATGAATTATCATAATGTAGATATACAATGGGGTAACCATGATATATTATGGATGGGTGCTGCAGCAGGAGAAAAAGTATGTGTAGCCAATGCAATAAGAATATCAGCAAGATATGCAAACTTAGATATTGTAGAAGATATATATGGTATAAATATACTACCA
>NZ_JAGHFM010000122.1 GCF_017888745.1 Terrisporobacter sp.
GCTCTATATTTGGCAATTGCACATATCCAATTTTTAAAAGAACTTTCCTTTGCATTAAACCCATCAATATTATCCCAAATAGCAAGAAGTACATCATTTACACATTCATCTTCATAATTTACAATTGGTTTTAGATGAGTTCTAATTATAGATGTCAATAATCCATTGTAATTATCTATGAGCATTTCCATTCCCTTTGGATTGCATCTTTTTATATATTTAATTATTAATTTGTCTTTCAAATCAATTTCCTCCCCGTAAAAGCTTTTACATATGTTAATACGAAGTTTATCATAAAAAACTGACAAAAAACAAAAAAATAGATAGATATTGTTATATAACCACATCCATCTATTTTTGTATCCTAAAAATAAACATCTTATTTTAGTTTATCATTTTTGAAATTTTTAACAGAAAAAGATATCCCGTGTAATACTTGTTTTTCAGGGAAACTTTTTCTTAATACCTTTACGCCTAACTATTTCATTATTATTATGTCAATTATAATTTTTGTGAAAATATTAGATATTGAAAGATTGTGTAGTTAAGAATATAAATTGATCCCATATGAAAAGATGTCTGAGTAGATTTAATAGTAGATAAATAATTTGTCTTTAGGTTATATTTATTGTAATTACTACAATTTATCAAAATATATATAATGGAAGTTGAATGCAATATGGAGGATAAATATAAGAAAATAATTATTGGGTTAATTTTAATAAGTATAGTTGGTTTATTTTTACCATGGTTTTTCTTTGATAGTGACGTAGATTATACTAATGGTTTAGTATGGTTATCATCACCATTATTAAGTGTTAGTATTTTAAGTTCTACGGTTATAATTTTAATCAAAAAACGTTCTAAAATAATTAATTCATAACATGTTTAATACAAGAATAACTTAAAAATAAAAAAGAAGCACCTAAAGTTTATATCAATCACCTTAATTATAGCATATGCTTCTGCATGTCTTAACTATAATGAAGAGATTCAACAACTAGGTGAAAAGGCTATATATTATTATGAAGACGTTAATATATTTATAATGAAAAGGTCTCATGAAGAATACGTATGATAAATATTTATAATAAATTCTCATATTCCATTCTCCCCTTTTTACAATTTCATAGTTTGTGAATTATGAATAGTATAAAAGGGTGTGACATTTTTGGGACACCCTTATGTTTTTACTTTTTATAATTTTAATCTATTAAGTTTTATTTCACAATTTAAAATATTGTAAAAAAAGTATTTATTTATCTATATTAATTTGAAATATATTAATATTGTGAATTAAGAAATAAAAAAAGAGCTATATATTTTAGTATAATCGCTCTAATCATTTAAAATTTATTTTATTTTTAATTAATAGACTTAATTCACATATCCTTTATGATGTTTAAATCCATACTCTAACATTAATTCTCAAATGTACTTTAGTATCATCTTTCTTTGATTAATTAAAATATAATTATTTTTTATATTTCTTATCATATCCTTTATCAGATACAAAATTTTCTATTCCCCAAATATTAAGTTTTTCTGATTTTGACTTATTCTCAGATTCAGCCAATTTATCGTAGTTTTCTTGTAATATAGTAATATCTACTACATTTTCTAAATTATCGCTAACTCTAGCTAGACCTTGTGACACTTGCATTTCATTTAATTGGATTAACTCACCATCATAATTAGCATAAGCATATCCTATTAATCTCCCACTTGTACTTGTTTTTTCATCTTCATTTGTTTCAATATAAATATCTCCACTTTCTTTTATAACTTTCTCTAAATTCTCTTTAGCTTCTTTTCCAAAAGGCATCTCACTGTAAATTGGGTGTATCAATTCAGGTGCATCTATACCTGCTAAATAAAGTTCTTTTGAATATGGTTCACCATCAACATCATATGTAATAAAAATACTATCCCCATCGTGTACATTATCAACTTTAGCTTTGATAAAATCATCTGATAGTACATATTTTTCAGTATTACTTTCTTCTTTTAATTTTGTAGTTTCATTACTTTTACTACACCCTGTAATTCCAAACATAATAGCTAATAACAATAAAACATGTTTTTTCATAATTTCACTCCATTCATTATAGGTTTAGTTCTTGTGATATTACTTATTAGACTGTAATCTACTGAAAAAAGTTTTAATTTTTTAATAAATTATATAAATGTTCCAGTATAAATTTTTTTTATTATAATTAAATATTTTTTTAAATTTAATACTTTACCTTTTTACTATATAATTTTCCTGTATTTTATAAATAATTAAAACCTTTTGTTAATTAACCACGTCTAATGGATGAAAACTAACAAATGGAAGGAGTAAAAATGGAAGATATATTATTAGTAAAAAGAGCTATCAAGGGAGATAGAGACTCTTTTGAAGAATTAATAAATATTTACTTTGACAGGCTATACAAAGAAGCCTATTTAAGATGTAAGTATGAAGAAGATGCAAAAGAAATAGTTCAAGAAACCATATACAAAGCCTATAGAAATATTAAAACTTTAAAAGAACCTCAGTATTTCAAGACTTGGATTAGTAGAATTCTTATAAATGTAGCAAATGATTATTTAAGAAAAAATGGTATGATTGAGTTATCTCATGATGAAAATAGCTATATTACCAAAGTTCATAATGATGATAATATAGATGTGAAAATAGATTTATACAATGCAATAGATGAATTGGAAGATAAATATAAAGATGTAATTATACTCAAATACATAGATGATTTGAAATTAGAAGAAATATCAACAATCTTAGACCGTCCTGTAAATACAATTAAAACACACCTTAGGAAGGCAGTAAAGGATATGAAAAATTTACTGAAGGAGGGCTATATAAATGATTAAGAATAAAAAAGACATAAATAATAATTTAGACAGCGAATTGTTTGAAGATATCTCTATAGAAGAAATAGATAAAGAGATGAATGATTTTCACATAGATAAAGAAAAAATAGACAGTATAAAATATAGCTTTGACAAAGATAGTTTAATAAAATCAGCCATAGATAAAGCTGAAAAAGATATAAAGAAAGATAAACTTAAAAATAATTTTATAAAAGCAGCCTCTATATTAATTGTTATTTTATCAATAGGTGTCTATAATCCTGTCCTAGCACATTATTCACCTATATTGATGAATGGTTTATCAAAAATAAATGCTTTTCTTAAAGTAGATAAGATATCTGCTTATTTAAAAATAGATACTATAATACCTAAAGCTGTATTAAATGAAGATAATAAGGTTGAATTCATTACAATGGGTAATTATAAAGTAAGTCAAAGTTCATCAAGTAATAGCAATGATGTGGTCAAAATTACTAGTGAATATGATGTAGTAAGTTTTATCCATCAAATGTCTAACGGCATCATAAATGCAAGCGATGGTAAGAAGTTTGGATTGGTAGAAATTACTCCAGATAATATTGATTTAGCTCTAGATTCAATAAAATA
>NZ_JAGHFM010000016.1 GCF_017888745.1 Terrisporobacter sp.
GAATCTCTTTCTACTTTATCACTTAGCTCATATTTTCTTGCAATTTCATCCTTAAATTCATCATATGCTGATATATCATTAAATATATTGTCTGATTTCCCATCTTTCTGAATACTTTCATAAAATGATTTAACTGCTTCTAAATGATTACTCATTGTACTAACAGTATTAATTTTTCCTTTTTCATTATAATAACCTATACATTCTATTAGATCATATTTACTTATATCTCTAGGTCTATTACCTTTGTCAATATGTTCTATATATTCTATAAATTTTTCACAATGATTTACATACATATGATGTTCTACATTTTGTAAGTATATATTTACCCATTCTCTCATCATTGACGTATCTCTATTCCCCCTATAAGTTGCATTTTACTTATTATTATTTAAGTTAACTCTAACCATTCCTGTTAATAATAGTTGCATAAGCCCTTTCTTTTGCTGTTTTAATAGTTCGATTTCTTTTTTAAGTAAGTCTATTTCTTTATAAGCATTTCTTAATATAGTAGCAATCATCTTTTGTTCATTTATATCTGTAGGTATGTTTACTTTTATTTTTCTAAAGTTTTCATATTTCAGGTTTAATGTATCGCTTACTAATCCTTGTGAGTATCTATAGAATAAATTTATTATTTTAGGTAATTTAAATAAATATGACATAAACTCAGAATCAACCATTTCTGTTGGCTGTAATATTGTATATGCTGGACTTACAATACCTTCATATTTAGAAATACCAGATACACCCTGCCACATCCTCATTGTGTTATATCCTATATCTCCTGGTAATATTCTTTTATATTTACTCTTATCTTCACTTGAGTTATCCTTTATATCAACTTCCGTTCTTCTTACAACTCCATTGGCAGAAGTTATAGCTAATAATTCTAAGTCATTATATCCTATTTCTTTTCTCTCTTTCATGACTTTTCCTAGTTTTAATTTTTGCCAGTTATCATTAAATCCATTTAATCTAAGTACTCCTGTCAAAAGTCTTTCCATTAAACCATTTTTCTGTTTTAATTTTTCTTCAAGTAACTTTTCTTTTAACTCAATATTTTTATTTACAGTATTATAAATTTGAACTATATATTTTTGTTCATTTAATTCAGGTATACATATATTTTTTTTCATCCAATCTTTGGTTTTGAACAATAATTTTTCTATATGTACACCATCACTTGAAATATAAAAATTTCGTTTCATAAATGGTAATTGTGAGTATAAATTAATAAATTCCAAATTAATATCTTTTTGTGGTAAAAAAACATTATATTCATTAGAAACTATAGAACCGTCAAGCTTTTGAGGTACTATTCCACAAGCTCCATGAGATATCTGTCTCTTAGATATTACATAATCTCCTTGCTTCAGCTTAAATTGCTTTTTTACTAATATTTTTTGCCCATAGAATTTACCTCTAGAATCTATTCCTTGGTAATTTCGTCTAACTGTAACCAATTCATATATTCCCTTATCTTTCATTTCTATCGGTCTTTCAATTAACTTTAGTGCATCTTTTATTTTAATCTTTTTCCAATCATTTGGAAAAGTATATTTATTATAATTAAAACTCAAACTATTCATCTTATTAAACTCCTATTTCAGTTTCTTCTGTTCTTCCTTCTCAATTGTCTTAACACTTTTCTCAGGTGTTGGTAAATCCTCTGGCATAGTTCCACCTAATTCTTCAATAGTCTTCCTTACCTTCGCCCCAACTTCATAATGCGTATTATTGGCATTATTTTTACCTTTAACATTATCTCGTCTCAATTTATCCTCTGTTTGTGTAGCTCTAAACAGATTAGCCGCTAACTCTGTACTTCCCATATGATCCAATATATGCTGACTTTTCTTCAATCCTTTTCTATCATGTATATCCTTTGCTTTTAGACCACCATAAAGTCCCATATATCCATGATTTTGAAAAATAGCATATTCAATATTAGTCTCCACACCTGCGTCTTTAGCTGCATCAACTAATTTTTTATTGTGCTCCTTTAGTTCATTTCTTATTGCTAATCTCTTTCTATCTTCTGTAAGTTGTTCAAAGCTCTCTGATAACTCTTGTTGCCTAGTTTTTTGAGCAAAATAAGTTTGCCCTAAGGCTACTACTTTTTTTCTAGCATCGGCATTTTGCACAATAAGGTAGCAAGCATATCTAGAAAGCATAATATCATCTATACTTCTCTCTGCTCCTGAACCTAACTCAACCATCTTTCCCACGTGGGAAAAATGGTCAAGAACGTCCATATCACTGTTAATGCAAGCTGTTTTTGCCTTTTCTATAACATTACAAAATTTGTCCCATCTTTTGTATTCTAAGACTTCTTGTAACTCTCTACCGTACCAAACTTCTTGGTCATAAGCATTTATATACTTAATTTTTTCAAATATCTTTTCATTATATTGTTGAATATCAGTCATAGATTGCCTCCTTAGTTTAAACCTAACTCTTCTAAGTATTTAGCCATTTGTGCTTCAACTTCTGTAATTTCAGACTTAATATTAGCTATATTTTGAGCTACAACATCCATATCAACCATTTCTTCTTCTTCAAAAGTATCCACATATCTAGGTATATTTAAGTTATAATCATTATCCTTAATTTCTTCAGCGCTAGCCACATAGCTATACTTATCTACAGTTTCATAATTTTCATAAACTCTTTGAATTTCTTGTAAATCTTCTTCTCTTAATTTATTTTGATTTTTACCTTTTTCATAATGATCGTCCCCAGATGCATCTATAAATAACACATCATCTCTTTTTCTATTCTTTTTAAATATTAATACTACTGCTGGTATTCCAGTTCCAAAGAATAAGTTTTCTGGCAATCCTATTACTGCATTTAACAGATTAAGTTCAAGTATTTGTTTTCTTATTTTTCCTTCACTAGCTCCTCTAAATAATACTCCATGAGGAAGCACAACTCCCATTCTTCCATCTTCTGCTAGTGAAGCTAACATATGTTGAATAAATGCAAAATCACCTTTACTTGATGGAGGAACTCCCCAGTCAAATCTTCTGTGCATATCTAAACTAGCTTCCATTTTGAATTTCTTATCTTCTACTTCTGCTCCTGCAAATCCCATTGCCCATTTATCTAGAGAGAATGGTGGATTAGCAACAACAACTTGGAATTTCATTAGTTTTCCATCTTCTAAATGAAGCGGATTTGATAATGTATCTCCATTTTCTATTTTTGCATCATCTATTCCATGTAAGAACATATTCATCTTACAAAGAGCCTGAGTTTGTCCATTTCTTTCTTGTCCATATATTTGAGCCTTTCCATTTGGTACTTTTTTAAAAGCTCTTATAAGAAGTGATCCTGAACCGCATGTTGGGTCATAAATTCTATCATTTTCTTCTGGTTTTACTAACCTAGCTAGTAATTCCGATACCATAGATGGAGTAAAAAATTCGCCTCCTTTTTTACCTGCATCTGATGCAAATTGAGCTATCATGTATTCATAAGCATCACCTATTACATCGTTTCCATCTAAATGAGTGGGTTTTAAATCTAGCCCCTTAAAATCATTTAATAAAGTTCTTAATATGGCATTTCTGTCATTAGTTTTACCTAATATAACTTCTGAGTTAAAATCTATATTTCTAAATACGCCTCTTAATTTTGACTTGTTTGATTCTTCTATATGTTCTAAGGCTTTATTTATAATTTCCCCTATATTACTTGCATTTCTGTTTTCATATAAATATTCAAAAGTAGATTTTTCATCTAATATAAATCTTTCTCTACTTAAAGCTCTTTTTATTCTAGCTTCATCATTATTGTATTTTGCTGCATACTCCTCAAAATGTTCTAAATATACATCACTTAAATATTTTATAAATAACATAACTAGTATGTAATCTTTGTATAACGATGAATCTATTTTCCCTCTAAATGTATCTGCTGCCCTCCATAGAGTTGCATTAATTTCTTCTTGTGTAGTCTTTTTTATTTCCATGATTCTGCCTCCATTTTATTTAAACATTTTACTCATAATTGTTTTATGGTATTTATTTTTTTCATCTAATAACTTATTTAATAATATCTTTTCTTTAATCATAATTTTATTTAATTTTATTATTTTTTCTTGTTTTTCTATTGTGTACTCTGGTATTTTTATTTCTTTAAAAGTACTAGTTTTTACGATAGATACTGCACTCCCTATAGTATCTGATGCTAGTCTTCGTTTACATTTTTCTGAGTTTAAATATATTTGTATAAACTGAGAGTTTATACTGTTAGACTTATTTCTTATTATTGCAAACAAAGATGGTATGACCATGTTTTCATATTCTTTAGTTATATATACTGCTGTATTTGGGGAACTCAGTCTTACTATAATATCTCCTTCTTGTGTTAAATACTGATTCTTTATTTCTTCTTCACTAATAAAATCATCCAAGTATTCATCTTCAATATATCCATTCTCGTTAAAACTCTTTAGTGTAAGGAGTTCGTATGCGAACCCCTCATTATTTGATGATTTTTTCCTAGCTAACACTAAACCCGTACTAATATCTGCTATTTTATCTAGTTTCAAAATATCACCTCCTTTATTTCATATAATCTGCTGCATATACAGTTGATTTTACGTTCTTTGGTGTTACTAAAACTGGCCACCAAAACGGTGATCCACTCCATCCTCGTTCAGTTTCTCCAGTATTTTTTATTAATATCAAAGCTGGATGATTTATAGCAAATTGTTTAGCTAAAGCCCCATCTGATACACCACTTGCAGGTGAATCTTCCAATCTTCCATCTCCCAATCTATTTTTACGTAATGTACTACCTTCCCTTACTATTAAATGTACTTTTCCATCTTTTGATAAATAATCAGTTAATGATATCATTGATTCTTTATTTACTGTGTAATTATCATCTAGTTCAATTGTTTCATATATTAAATCAATTAGTTCACAAGCAGTATGTTTATTCACTTCAAAATTTGATTTTATATTATGTTTAGGATTTTCTTTTAATATAATTTTATCAATCTTATTTATGATTGGTTTAATCTTACTTTTACATTTAGGTGTAAATCCGTATGGTAGCGTTCTACCATATTCTTTTACTATATGTGTCTTACTAAGCATAATCTTGTTTGGAGAACACGGAATTACTTTACCTTCACTATCTTTTCTAATAAATATAACTCCATCTGTATTCTTTTGTTCTTCAAAGTCTTTTCTTAATGCAGAATCAAACTCATTTATCTTTACCATTTGATTATAAAGATGCTTAGTAGTATATAATCTTGTAACAGCTAAATCTTCTTGCTTTCTATAACCAAACATTCTGGCATGCTGTAATACAGTATCTTGCTGCATTTTTTGTGGCCTTCTTCCATATACAAATCCTATTAAATTGGAAATAGTTATTCCTCTGTCTAGTATCTGTCCTCCTACAAATATATTTAATGGTGTTCTAAGTTCTAACTGTCCTCTTTCATCTAACATATCTTTAACTTCATTTTCTGAGTTTACAACAGATATATTTATTCTTTCACTTATAGCTACATATACCTCTTGTTTTAATGTTTCTTCATCTATACTTTTAAATCCATATGCATTTATACTTTCATTTAAATCTTCTAATGATTCTAGTATTAATTTATCTAAAGTTTCTTTATCATTTTCAATCAAATACCTAAGTTTTTCTACCAATATAGAAATTATATCTTCTTGTCTTGTATGACAACTTTTTGCTATTTCTGTATGAATAATAAGGCTATATCTATTATTTTCATCAAATTCATCTCCACCATTTTGAAGTAATCTGATAGTTCCACCTACTATGAAATTCATTACTGCTTTTCTTATTCCACTAATTTTTTTATGTGTTAGAACTTCTTCCTCCTTAAATACTCTTCTATCGCTATTTTTAAGAATATCAAATTCCTTTTGATCTACCTCTTCAAATAAATATTTTGCTAAATGATTTTCTTCATGATTGAAATAGTAGTCTCCACCTATGTATCCCTCACCTGATGGTACTAATACCGTATGAGCTGGTTTTATTGGATAAATTTCTGTACCTAGCTCAAAAGTTTCTGGCTGAAGATATAATGAGTACGGAGTAGCAGTTACCTGAACAAATCTACACTCATCCAATGTTCCTCTTATTTCATTTATGTCTGCTGCAATCCTTCTTATATCAAAAGCTTCATTTTTCTTTTCAAATCCAACACTAGCAAAATCAGCTTCATCATCAATAATCATACACTTCTTATTAGATTTCAATGGGTATGACTCTATAAATTGTTTAAATCTAGCAAGATTATTTTTTTCTTTTTTTACAACTATTATCATCTTTTGTTTTAGTTCAAATGGTGTTAATTTTTTTTGTATTGACATAATGTCATATATCTTAACATTCTCACCCTTAAACTCATTTTTCATCCTTGATAATGTTTGTTGTGACAATGCATTAGTTCCTTTTGTCAAAACAACAGCTAAATCATATTCATTATCAAATCCTAATGCAATTGTTCCTATAAATGTTTTAGTTTTTCCACTTTGAATTTTTCCAAGCATCATTAATGGTTCTTTTTTTAATCCTTCCAATACCCTGATACTCTCCTCTATACATTTTCTTTGATTTATATTATATTCATTTGAATCTATTCTTCTTTTATAAAACTTTCCATTTAAATTCATAACTGCTTTCCCCTTTATATATTTTTTGTACTATGCTAAAAATAACTCTTAACTATATAATATCTTCATCATTCATCTTTGTCAACACATTTTTTGTACTATATCAAAAATAACTTTGGATAATTTATAAAAAAGATATTAGCTATATAACTAATATCTTTTCATAATTACTTCTTAATTCGATATAAATAACTTCTAAACAACCACGCACTCCAACTTACTCAAATCATAATAATACCCCAAATACTCCATAAACAGCACCTCCAGCTCATCCTTCTCAAGCATAGGACTCATAACAATAGGATACGCCTTATTAAACTCAAAAAGCACTCTCCTACCATATCTCTCATCCTTACCAAGATCAGGTCTGTCCTTAATCTTAGCCTTCAATACTTTAGCCAATCCTCTATCATCAATAATATCAAGCACATTAATTATAAACTTATCATTTCTAAAAACTTCGTACTTAATCATATAATTATAAACATCAAGATTCTCAACAATCAGATCATAATATCTATCTCTATCCTCATCACAATCTGTATTATCTTTCACATACTGAGCACCTAACACACACTTGTAAATATAATTCTCCCAGTCAAACTTCTTAACAACGATATTTTGGAAATCCTTTATACTCTCGCCAATCTGCGGATACTCTTTAAGCAGAAAATCTCTCTTATGAACACAAAGTAGTGAGTACCAAAACATCTCATTCATATGAATATCACGATCTGTATCTAAATAACAATTATCCATAACTTCAAATGCCTTTTTGAATAATACAGCTTTTTCTTCTTCACTACCTTTTCCCATATAAATAGGAAAGTCTGGTGCTTCTTTTACATGAACAACTTCATCTGAAAAATATTCATCGCGTTCTATAATTTTATCGTCCAAAAAGTCTTTGTAAAACTCTTCTTTTTTTATGCAATCTTTCTTTAATAATCTAATTTCCATTAGAGTATAACCCCCTAACCGCTGAAGTATATTTCTCCAGTATTCTATCTGTAATTGAGCAAATTACCTCATCTATATTTTCTAAACTAACATTTTTTATCATCTTAGATTTCATCAATCCGTATAATTTTAGATCCAATCCATCAATTGGCAGATCCAGCTCTTCTAAATCAACCTCCTCATCTTCCCCACCATAAATATTAACAAATCTGTATAATGCCTTTTGTAACCCCATATAAACATAAATATTATTTATAGTTGAACTTACAGGAGAATCTATAAATTGTAGTTCATCACTTTTATAATTTATAATTATTGTTTCACTACCAAGTTCAACCTTTACTTCTGATTTAAGATTCGGATCAACTTTCTTTTCAAATAGTTCAAGTGGTTTTGCTGTACTTCCATCAAACATTACACTATTTGAAAAACCAAGGATTGAGTGCTTTGGAACATTAATTTGATCTTTTATACTTCCATAGAAAGTATTTAGATCATTATTTTCTTTAAAGTTTATCTCTTCCTTAGATTGAATAAGAAGTTGAATAGTTGTCCTTTTACTAAGTGAAATTCTATTTTTAGGTATTGTTTTAATTTTTTCATTTAAACTTAAATTAAAAAATTTATTATCTTTTGATTGAACAACTAAAACTAATTGTGCCTTATTTTCTCTAATAAGTTTTTTTATAAAATCAGATTCAATATCATAATTTATTTGAAATATATATTCATAAGTATTCTCATTTAACTTTATATCCAGCGTAAAATTGCATCCATCATAGCTATTTGATGTATTTGTTAATAGTGGATATGGAAAGTTTGCATCTTTTTTGTATATCATATTTTACACCTCCACATAGTAAACAAATTTTAAAGCTCTGTTATAATTTTCTTTTAACTTTAGCTGAATTTGTGCATTTCCAGTTTTTATTTTTACACCTTTAATTAAGTTATCTTCTATTTTTAATTGTCTCCCCGTAGATAAATCTGTTACTGATTCATAGTTTTTCTTCATATCAAACTCATTTGCGTATTCATTCCCCATGCCATCAACTACAGCTATAGA
>NZ_JAGHFM010000123.1 GCF_017888745.1 Terrisporobacter sp.
CAAGCTTATTAATTGTTGATGTAATTACAGTTCTAGATTTGATAATTTCTCCATATGTTACTGCTAGTTTTTGGACGAAATTCAAATCGTCACTTGTATTCATTTGTACTTTTTCATCTTTTTCTTCTTTATTTACAATTAATGTTGTACTTGCTTCATATACTGGATTTAACATAAAAAAGCTTATTAAACCACTTACTAAACCACATATAATTGCTGATAGAGCTATTACCCATAATTTTTTCTTAATTATGTAGAAATACTCCCTTAAATCGATTGTTTCCTCCATTTTTACCTCCTATGCAAGACAAGAAAATACTATTTTCTCTATAATTTTCCTTTTTATTATTCTACATAATATATTAACATACGAACTTTTACCATTCAACATACATTTTTTATTTTTTTATTTTTGTATATAAAAATATATTTTTAATTCCTAGCATTTCTTAATTTTACATTATTATTTTTATTTTTTTCTGAATATTTATTTATTTTATTTAGTGATAACGTTATTTCTATTTATTTTACAAATTATGACATTTATCGAGTAATTTTCATGTATTATAGCATATATCATTGCAACCCTCTTTCTTTTTGCGAACTTTATCCGTATCAAATGAAATATAGTTCATGTCTGCACTAATTATATACCTAATTCATACCATATTAAAGAAAAATTCTATAATTCTTTTTATAATTAGTGTAATTATAACCTATATATATTAATAAAAATAAAACACTATTTTATGAATGTAAGTTAAATACTTGGACATAGTATAATTAATAGGGCGTTTTATTCCCTTAAGTAAATATACTTCTCCTTAATAATGAGTAAAATATAATGCTAAAAATTCTCAGTACCTAGGTACTGAGAATTTTACATTTTATAACAAATAGTTTTATTTTTTTAAGAAATAAATATATTACACTTTCATTCGCAAACGATTTCCACTATAATTAACTTAGGCTCGAATGAAAACTATATAATGTAGTCCATTCTTAATTTTACATATTATTTAATATGCCAAAGGCAATCTTCCCCAAAGGTTGCCTTTTTTTCATGTTAAATTATATTTTCCTTACAATTAAAAAATCCTAACATAATAAATCTATATTAGGATTTTTCACTCTTAAATTATTAATTTTTTATAAAAAATTGCTAATCTATTTTATATTGTTATTCTTTGTTAATTAAATTTTACAAATTATATATAACTATTTGATTCTAGAAATATAATCCTTTACCACATTACAAGAATTTTTGAATTTAGCCAGTTCTTCATCAGTTAAACTTAGCTCATACTTATCTTCTACACCATCTTTACCAATTACAACAGGTATACTTATATATAAGTTTTCTTCTCCAAATTGTCCTTCTAATAAAGTTGAGGCAGTAGTAACGTATTTTTCATCATGATAAATTCCTCTTATCATTCTTGCAGCAGTTGATGCTATACCAAACTCTGTAGCTTTTTTACCTTCGTAAGTAAACCATCCACCTTTTACAGTTCTATATAGTATATCTTCTTTGTCTAATGTTCCAAAAGTTTCTGGTCTTTCTTTTTCCAATTCATGTAAAGGCTTCATTCCTAAACTTACAGTGGACCATGGTATCATTTGAGAGTCACCATGTTCTCCTAAAGTATATCCATTTATAGATTTTTCATCTACTCCAGTATCTTCAGCTAAAGCTCTTTTAAATCTAGATGAATCCAGCCCTGTACCAGTACCAATTACTCTAGATGGCTCAAGTCCTGATACTTGTTGAATATAGTAAGCTATTATGTCACATGGATTTGTAATGTTTATTATTATTCCATCAAATCCTGCATCCATAATTCTATTTATATAAGATTTGACCATATCTACACTATTTTGTAATTCAGCTAAACGATCTCTATCTTCAGATATTTTCCCAACACTGTTAACTATTATATCGCAATCTGCTAAATCTTCATATTCTCCCACATTTACTCTTATTCTATGTGGTAAATATGCAGTTGCATCCAATAAGTCATGTCTTTCACTTATAGCTTTCTGCTTATCTATATCAACTAAAACAAGCTCATCTACTATTCCTTGTGTTACTAAAGAAAAAGCAACATGTGCCCCAACATGGCCTACTCCGATAATTCCTACTTTTCTATTTTTCATTTCCATTCTCATTACCCCTTTTACATTTTATTTATAATATTATCTCAATTTCCTCATTTTGTCATTTATTTTCAAATATTCATTTAAGCACATTAAAGGAATAAGCACATTATATAGATTTTTCTATAATATTATTTTTTAATATTATATTGTTATCACCTAATTTTTGAAGAAAAGATGAAAGTTACAATATCTTTTTAAAGAATTTAAATCCTTTTTAATAAATTTCCAAGTATCTTTATATTCTCCTTTTACAGCGAAGGAATTGGTGCTTATAAAATCTACAAACTGTTTTTCTTTTCCAACGTACTCATCTACAAATTTATAAGAATATAGAGATTTTTGACCACATGGAGTATTTTGACTATTATGTAATACATGCTCCAGATTACAAGAAAAATAATAAACTTTATAAGGAATTTTTCCTATAAAATTAGTTTGGTACAATTTATTTAAAATACTAGACTTTCTTTCATTTCTACATATTATATTTTTTCTTTTATTAGTTTTTATAGAGTCCATAGTGTAAAAAGCTTTCTCATGATTCATATCTTCTAAAACAAAATCATCCTTAATAAAGGTTCCATCTGTATCTACTAAATGTATAATTTGCTTAATATCTGTTCTTTTGATACCATTATTTTGAGCTAAATATTTTCTCACTTCTCCATCAATTTTTCTTACTATATTTTGTGAACTAGAGTTAAACTCTGAAGTTATATCTTGATTGATAACATGAAAATGAACTAATTTACTTCCTATTAATTTAGATAAAATTAAACTAAGAGAATTCTCGTCTGTTATACCTTCCACAATGAATAGAGCTATTTTTTTAGTCTTATTCATGAATTTTTCCTTCTATTATATATGTACCCTTGATTATTAATATAAATTTTCTAGATTTCATTATCTATATTGTCCTTATAACTTTCATTATTTATATTATGATTAATCATCCATGCTTTTTGGAAGGCATAACTTATTTCATATTTATTAGTTTCATCGTATAGTTCTTCTCTCTGTCCACCTAAAATAATTCCTCTATAGTAAAAATCTCTTAGATTGTTCATTCCTTTTATAGAGTTTAAACCAATATATCTATTTTCAGGATTAGTCGTAGTAAAAATCACTAAATCTTTATTTAATTTTTCTAAAGCTCTTAAATTATGAGATGTAAAAATCAATTGTCCTCTAGCATTTTTACTTAAGATTTCAAGAATCTCTCCAAGTAAATATTCAAAAATACCTGCATCTAGCTCATCTATGGCAACCAAAATATTTTCGTTGTTGTACATGCCAATTAGCACACTAAGTATTGAAATTATCTTCTTAATTCCATCTGATTCGTATTTTAAAGGAATTGCATTTTTACCTCTAAGTGATAAAAGTTCAACTTTATATCCTTCTTTGCCATTTGATGTAGTTTCTTTTCCATAATTCTTTAATTCTATTTTTAAATTTGGAACTAAAGTAGATAAAACTATATTAATTTGTTCTAAAATTTTCTTCACCGTGTCAAACTTATCAATTTCAATGGTTGAAGTATCAAATAATTTTATATTAATATTTCCTCTCACCATTTTTTTATTATTATCTAGCATGAATGAAAAAGGTATAAGTATATTACTATTAATTACTCCCAAATCATCATTTTGAATTACAAAAAGATTTAGTATAGCAAAGTTTCTAATACTTGTAATAATCTTGCTGTGGTTTTTATTAGTTTTTGAAAAAGAAGAAATAAGTAGTGCAAAACTCTTTATATTAAATATGAAGGAAGTTGCATTTTCTTCACTTAATCCTTTAGCTATTCCAATAGATACCTTCTTATCCGTAGTGTTTGCCACTTCTTTATAATTTTTTATAGGTCTAAAAGCATAATCCTTATTATCTATATCATAATCTATTATAGTTACTCTATTTTTCCACATGTTGTCTTCAAATTTTGAGTAGCTTAATTTTTCTTTTGATACTTCTATATCGAAGTCTTTTGTAAATTTAAAATTATCATTATAATTTTCATCATAAATTTCAGTTATAAAAGGCATATTGTATTCAAAATTAGTTTTTCTAATTTCCTTTTTTCTTATTTCAAATTTATAAAAAACCCTATAAAGTTCTTCTTTATCCCATATCCTAAACTCAAAATTTAATGTTGCAAAGTCCGACTCACTATTTATATAATTTAAATGTTTTTTTATAAGCCCTTGACCAGATGCCAACCTTTTTAATAAATAAATTGCATTTATAACAGAAGTCTTCCCAGATCCATTTTGACCATAAATACCAAGTATATTAGAAATAGAATTTAATTCTCTACCTTCTTTAAACTCTATTTTCCCATTCTTAACATTTTTAAAATTATTAAGCTCTATACTTTTAAGTTTAATTACTGTATTTCTCACATCCTCACCTCATCATATACTTCTCATAATGAGTATTTTTCACAGAGAGTGAGTAGAATATACTATTTTTTCTTCTTTATAACATATCTCATTACAAAAAAAGTTATGGGAGTTGATACTATTGCAGTTATAATAGGTGCCAACTTTCTATTCATATTAAAATGATCCACTAAAAGTATCATTCCTATATACTGAATAATAAAATTAGGTATGTAAGTCAGAGGAAAAATCAAAAACTTCTTCAAACTAGGTTTTTCTTTATATGTAAAATATGTGTTTA
The DNA here is from genome assembly GCF_017888745.1 of Terrisporobacter sp. Taxonomy (GTDB): domain Bacteria; phylum Bacillota; class Clostridia; order Peptostreptococcales; family Peptostreptococcaceae; genus Terrisporobacter. The sequence goes on from NZ_JAGHFM010000123.1 coordinate 4,843, forward strand.
AAAAGTATGAAAAAATTATACTTATCACATATCCTGCTGCAAAAGAAATTTTATAAGAAAAATTAAAAATATTCATAAAAACTAGATAAGATATATAATAAATAAGAGTATTTATACACCCAACTACTGTATATCTTAAAAATTCTTTTATTTTCGCACTTTTTATATTAAATAGAGATTTATCCATATGATGTCTCCTTGTTTTTTAGATATTGTCATCTCTTATTTTGTGAGTTTCTTATAATTTTATTAATTTTTCTATAAATGTTTAAATACTTTATTAAAGTTTTTAATCTTTATGAAAATCATAATCACAAATATCCCTAAAAAACTACCACAACTATCTATCAACACATCCTTAATCTGACCTGACCTTCCTGGTACAAATAGCTGGTGAACCTCATCTGATATGGCATATAATACACAAAATAAAAATGCCCATTGTGGTTTATATTCTAGTTTCTCAAACTCTAAAAATAGCAATATTGTTAAAATCCCCAGTAACATATATCCTAAGAAATGAGCACTCTTTCTTGTTATATGTTGTAAACTCTCAACTATTTCATCTTGAGATTCTTCTGATTTTTCATTAAACTGTGGTACCATTGATAAAATTAATCTAATAGTCCCTCCACTTGTATTCGATGATTTATTAGAATCTTGAGATGACATGGAGAAAATAAACACCATCCAAGATACTAATAATATTGCTAATATACTCTTTTTCATTGTCACCCCTCCTTTTATTCATAGATATTATTATAGACTAACTTAAAGTATTATTACAATAAAACATATAACTTGTTATACTAAAAATAAATATGTTATCATCTCCTTGTAACAAATTATATTATAACTTGGAGGTATATTATGAAACAAAATAAATATGATGATCCTAATTTTTTCAATAAATATAGCCAGATGCCTCGTTCAACTGGGGGACTTGAAAGTGCTGGTGAGTGGCATATCCTAAAAAACATGTTACCTAATTTTGAGAATAAAAATGTATTAGACCTAGGATGCGGATTTGGATGGCACTGTCGTTATGCTGCCCAAAATAATGCTAAATCAGTACTAGGAATTGATATTTCCAACAAAATGCTTGAGAAAGCTATGTCTCAAACAAATGATAAAAAAATTAGATATGAATGTAATTCTATGGAAGATGTGGACCTTCCGTCTAATAAATTTGATGTAGTAATAAGCTCTCTAGCTTTTCATTATGTAAAAGATTTTAATGATATTTGTAAAAAAATATATAATTCTATGACTTATAATGGTGACTTTATATTTTCTGTAGAACACCCTATTTTTACTGCAAATAACGAACAAGACTGGTACTACAATGAAAATGGAGAAATTCAACACTGGCCAGTAGACAACTATCAGTATGAGGGAATCAGAACTCCAAAGTTTTTAGGTGAAGAAGTAATTAAGTATCATAGAACTCTAGAAACTTACATAAACACTCTTATTCAAAATGGTTTTGTTATTACTAAAATATCTGAGCCTATTCCACCAGATTATATGATAGATAACTTACCTGGATTTAAAGATGAGTTAAGAAGACCTATGTTTCTTATGATAAGTGCTAAAAAAATAAATTTTTAAATTCATACTTATTTTTATAAATTAATAGTATTTCAAATTATTAATATATAAAAGCAGTCTCTGCCATGTAAATAGCTTTATTTGCTAATAAAGTAAATCATATCTTGTTTTATCCATATATACAGGGGTATATAATAAGTACAATCTAAAAAATGGAGATGATGATAATGCAGTTATTTACACCTAGGTGTTATAAGAAAAATTTACTTTTTTTAGCAGGTTCCTTATGGTTAATAGCAGGGTTTATGGTTGCTAAACTAGGTGCAGAGGTTATTATGACTTCTTCAAGTCATATGTTTATTTCAGCAGTAGTTACAGCTATAACTTTCTATATATTCTTTAATTTTATATTTAAAAAACTAGTAATAAAACACAGAGATAGAATTCGTTCAAAATCGCAAGATAAGCTTTGTTTATTTTCTTTCTTTGATTTTAAAAGCTATGCAATAATGGTATTTATGATGGGCTTAGGTATGACAATAAGAACTATTCCTACTATAAATCCATTATGCTGGGCCGCTGTTTATGTAGGTATCGGTGGGGCATTATTTTTAGCCGGTACTTACTTTATAAAAGAATGGAAAGATTGGGCTTAGTATTTTAAAATAATAAGTTCTCAAAGTAGTAGTTAACTATTTTGAGAACTTTTCTATTTTATAATAAGTTTATCCCAGCTTTACTACATTCTTCAACCATTTGCTCTGGCCAAATTCCTACTTGAACTTCACCTATATGTGCTTTGTTTAAGAAGAACATACATATTCTAGATTGACCAATTCCTCCACCTATTGTATATGGTAATTCTCCATTTAATAATGCTTTATGATATTCTAATTCCTTTCTATCTTCGCATCCTGCCATTTCTAATTGTCTTTCTAAAGCTTCTTCATCTACTCTTATTCCCATTGAAGAAAGTTCTATAGCATTATCTAATACTGAGTTGTAGAATAATAAATCTCCATTTAAATCCCAGTCATCATAGTCAGGACTTCTTCCATCATGTTTTTCTCCTGTACTTAGTAATTTACCTATTTGCATTAAGAATACTGCTTTTTTCTCTCTTACTATTGCATCTTCTCTTTCTTTAGGCGTTAAGTCTGGATACATATCTAGAAGTTCTTGAGAAGTTATGAAAGTTATTTCATCTGGTAATACACATTCTACTTCTGGGTATATTGAATGAACATGCTCTTCTGTTTCTTTGAATACTTTAAATAAAGATTTTACAACCTTCTTTAGTGTATCCATAGTTCTATCTTCTTTATTTATTATAAGTTCCCAGTCCCATTGATCCACATATAAAGAATGTAAGTTGTCCAGCTCTTCATCTTTTCTTATGGCATTCATGTCAGTATATAATCCCCTGCCTACTGAAAAACCATATTTTTTTAGAGCTACTCTCTTCCACTTAGCTAATGAATGTACTATTTCAGCATTTTTTCTTAAATGTGGAACTTCAAAACTTACTGGTGTCTCTACTCCGTTTAAGTTATCATTTGTACCTGTTTCTGGTAAAACAAATAATGGTGATGAAACTCTTGTTAATTTTAACATTTCCCCTAATCTATTTTCAAAAAAGTCCTTTAAGTCCTTTATTGCTTGTTGAGTTTCTATAACTCCTAAACTTGATTCGTATTTTTCTGGTATCATTAAACACATACTATAACACTCCTTTTGATTCTTAATTATGTTTTATATTCTTAATAAAATTAATTACTTCATCGTCGACATCGATATATAATAGCTAGCTATTTAGATTTTTAAATTTATCAATATAATTTCCTTACAAATTAAAAAAAGCCTTTCATCCTTGTATAAAAAGGACGAAAGGCTTGTTCTTCCGCGGTACCACCTTAATTAACTTTAATAAAAGTTCAGCTTCATTAGCGTACTAAATAATACACCACCAATTTGATAACGGATTGGTTCCGACTAAGTCTACTCTCTAATTTAGATTTCGGTTAGTAGCTCTGGGAGGTTCTTCATTATAAATCTTGTACTGGACTCACACCATAACCAGCTCGCTTTGACTCAATTTTATAACTACTCTTCCCTTCATTGCATTTACAATTTTTTCTATTTCGCTTTTATTTAATAGTAATGATAAATCATTAATATCATAATGTCAATAGATATTTTATAATTATTATTACTATTTATAAAAAATATATTCATTTTAGTAAAATTGAAAGGGGGCCTTAACAGGCCCCTTATTGATTGACAGAAAATAATAATTTTTAAGTAAAATTAATTAACAAATATGATATAAGGTTACATCATATATAAATTGACTATTTCTCAGTTATTTCTCCAAA
>NZ_JAGHFM010000124.1 GCF_017888745.1 Terrisporobacter sp.
AGCTCCTTATGTTATCTGCAAATTCTGTATTTTTAATATAATCAAATACTATCAACCCTTCTCCTGCATCAATTATATTCTTACAAATATTTTCGGATAAAGTTGATTTACCACTTCTACTGCCTCCAAGAATAGCTATAGGTAAATTTATTAAAGAAGGTTTAGAATTAAAATATGCTATTTCTTTATTGTTTTTATATTTATTTTCTCCAAGCTTTATATATCCTGTCTTAAGCTCTTCTGGAAGCATTGATTCTGTAACTTCATTTTTATCAATTTTATATTCATACAATAATCTTTTACCTGGAAGATTTATTACATTTCCTCCTAATTCTTTATCAGAGCATTGAATAATATCAGTCTTGAAATTGTAATCTTCATATTGAAATTTATGTTTAATTTGCTTAGGTATGAGTTGATTATCTTCTTTTATAACCTCAAAACTATTTGACAATGAATCTAGTAGCTTTTCTTGCTGGATTTTATCTTTAGATTGGCTCATTACTACTATTTGTGTTTTTATAATAGTATCATTTTTCTTTTTAATACTCGCGTTAGACAAGCTTCTCTTGGAATCTATTGCGCCGCTTATTTTATTAATAGCTTCTATTTGTATATTTTCTTTAGCTAAAGCTGTTTGTATCTCCTTTATGAATGTATCAGCTACTTTTATAAAATTAACGAATGCTAACTTTGTAATTTGTTTCAAATCTAAATTAATTCTTTCTATATTTTTATTACTTCTAAATTTTTCGTAGTCCTCTTCATATCTAGTTAACCATACTTTACTGTCGCGATTTGAACTAGGTATAAAGTTATATATTATACCTACTGCATCATCATTTTTCATTGATGTTATCACACTTAGATTGCTTGCTAATAAGTCATTATCTCTTTTATCTACCGCTAACGACAGTCCATCTACATTCTTATAAGTCATTTGACATTTGCTGCTATCATCTGTAAATCTAGGGATTTCATTCACTTCAACTACATTTACTTTTTTACTCCAAGAGTTGTATATTTTATTTTTAATCATTTCTAAGTGATATTCAGGAACGATAAAATAAAAACTTGCATCGTTTTTAGTGATGTATATATAATAGGATAATTTACATTTTGATTCTACTATTAATCCTTTTTCACTTTTAATCATTCTTTTATTTAATTTCTTATACATGTAATTAACATAAGAAGCTATTTCATCTGCTTTATTGTTCTTGCATGAAGTATGAGGTATTATTTTAAGATATCTATACTTAGGTTTGGTTAATTTTATACAATCACTAAATTTAAGAGTTTTAATTCTAGCCATTTAGTTCACCCCCAACATAGAAGCAACCATTGTTACCATGCCCCAAATCATTGCACAGCTAACAGCTTTTATTTTTCCTTCTTTAGATCCTAATGTTGCTAAAATAATATTGTAGATACATAATATTAATAATACGTAAAAACTTATTCCATATATCCCAGTAAGGCAATGCTTTAACAAATTACATATACTTTGCCACATATCTGCAAATACAGATTCCTTCATAAAACCCTTAAAACAATTCCATAGTAAATCCTTCATAGCAGTACCTCCTAGAATAAATTTCTAATCATTTCAAATATAGTTGGAGCTAATAATACTGCTGCATATCCTGTTCCGTATTTGTATAAAATTTGAAAATATCCTCTGCCACCTTTAATTAACTCTGTAGCAAGTTCTATAGTGCACATGATACTTCCAGCTATACCGATATAAATTTGTGCTTTATTTAATATTTCTTGGCCAGTTGAAAAATCAAATCCCTCTGCAAAACATAAACTAGGATTTAAAGTTATAAGTAAGGCTAATAATACAACTACTAAAAGATATTGTTCCTTATCTTGCTTAAGTATTTCTATTCTTCTATTTAATTTTATAAAAATGTTTTCTTGAAATTTGATATTGAAGTGCTCTATTACTGAATAACCATTAATTATAATTTTCATGTATAAAACCTCCTTATTTCGGAAAATATAATAAAAATATCGTTCGGAGGATTGAATATGTATACATTTTACATGGGTATGGTAACTGCTACAATAATTTTTGAATGTCTTATTAAAGGACTTTAATGAATTACATAGAATAATATAAAATGAACACATTACTAGTTGTTCAACCCTTTAAGAGTGCTTTCGCTTGCTGGCAGGGGCACTCTTTTTAAGCATTAAGCTTATTTATTTTTTTGTATAACTAATAAACTTTTCATCTTTGGAAATCAACATTTTTATATATGTGCTTATACCTAACGTATCTTTTATCTCATCTAATAAAAAAGTATAAATTTCTAAATCTCTTATATTCTCTTTAAATGATAATTGAAGTTTTAAACTCTGCTTACGGCTCATTAAATTTCCTCCTCTCTGTGTAGCTATATTTATTTATATGTAGTGCTACACACAAATTTGCCTGTCCTTTTTAAATATTTTTATAGTTTTTAATAACTTTATTTAGTTTCAAGTAATTAAATTATGTAAACTTAAGATACTCAAAAAAATAAAGACTAGAATTATATCCAGCCTTTATAATAAAATTTTATCTAAACGGATTAATAAATATTTTAAAGACAATAATCATACTATTAATTATAATTAAATACTTTTAAATACTTAAAAATAACGTTATTTTAACGTTAAAAGAGGATTTTTTATTTATTTGTCGAATAGGAAGTGATATAATGGGTAAGGTTATTTATATTGAAAAATTTAACAACAATGGGGGAAAAAAAATGAATCTAAAAACATTTGCTAAGTTAGTTTTATTTTTCGCTAACAATACAAAAACAAGACTTTATAAAACTAAACTTAATAAGTTACTATTCTATACTCAATTTTTATTTTACAAAAAATATGAGCAAGACTTATTGAATACAGACTTCGTATGTGATTATTTTGGTCCAGTAATAGAAGATATAGATTCATATTTAGAAAATATCGAAGAAAAAGGTTTAATAAAAATAGAAAGTACAACTTACGGAAAGTACATTAATCCTGTTTATAAGTTATCTGAAGATGCTTATTCACAAGAAGAGTTATTTGTCTTAAATAAAGTAGCTGAACAATTTAGCGATTTTAGTTCTAGCGAGATATCTAAATATTCTCATGACGAAATATTATGGATAGATACTGATTTAAAAAATATTATACCTCTTAAGGATGCATATAAATTAAATGAGTTTAAATAATTTACTTATAAATAATACATGGCAAGTCTTTGGGATTATAGGCACTCTATTTACATACTTTTTATGGATTTGTCCAGAATGGAACAATAAAAGAATCAAAGTAAAATTGACGAATTCTACTGGGATTGATGATAACATAAAAAAATTCATTAAAAATAATTTTAAGTATCACTATTACTCTATACGATTTCTGATATTTGCATTTTGCATACTAATATCTATTGGAATAACACTTATGTTCTTGTATTCTGCAGAAGGAAAACCTATAGAAGATTTATATGATGTTATAAGTTTGTCTATACCTATAATTACTTTTTACATGTTATTATCAGGTATAAAAGAGTGTGATTCTGACTCGGAAAGTAATGGATTTAACTAATTTTAAATTTCAAGATTAAAGTTCTTGAAATTTTTATTGGATTTGAAAAAAAGCTTTATTTAAGATCAATACATAAAAGAATAACACAATGGTATGAAAATGATACAAGTAGACATGAGTTTGCAGCATTAATAGTGCGAATGAGTGATAAATCTTTTGTTGATATACTAAAGCATGCTTGCGAGTTGAATGATTCTGTAAGTAAATATGATGGAGCAGCAAAATCTATATTATATGAAAAACCACCAGAAATTATGGAGGATTACTTTAGGAAAGACACAAATATGAATGTTTTAACTAATGTTCAGCAGCTTATTGATACATATTTTGAACTAGATAACTGCGAACCTTATAAAATAACAAGCTTTATCTCTAATCACGAGCTGGCATGCAAATATAAGAGCAAAGATACTATTTTAGAAAGTATAGAAAGTCTAATAAGCAATCCTGAAAAACCTGTAAATGAAAGTACTTCTATGGAAACTGATAAATTTGATTCTCTTTTTTCAGATTATGAAGATTCAAATTTAGATTCAAAGCAAAATAAATAACCGCAAATAAGCTATGAAACTGAAAATAGTTTCATAGCTTATTTGAATTTTTATACTTTAGGAAAGACACAAATATGAATGTTTTAACTAATGTTCAGCAGCTTATTGATACATATTTTG
>NZ_JAGHFM010000125.1 GCF_017888745.1 Terrisporobacter sp.
ACTATATTAGGGGCATTATTAATAGGTATATCAAGAGAGATAGCGGCTGAATTTACATTCTTCTTAGCTATACCAGTAATGTTTGGTGCAAGTTTGCTTAAATTAGTTAAATTTGGTCTTGTATTTAAAAGTTTTGAATTAATAGTTTTAGGAGTAGGTACGTTAGTTTCATTTGTAGTTTCTGTATGGGCTATAAAATTCCTTATGGGATACATTAAAAAACATGACTTCAAAGTATTTGGATGGTACAGAATAGTACTTGGAGTTATATTATTAGTATACTATTTCTTTATGATGTAAATTGAATTATATAATAAAAAAGCTATTGTATTTTTATAATACAGTAGCTTTTTTATTTGTAAAAAAATTATATTTATTGATAAATATAATTTCAAAAGTAAGAATTTTAAATATTTCGTAAACATTTTGTGTATGCAAAAGTTATAGTTGTAGTAAAATAAAGTATTTTGATAATACTTAATAATTTAAAGATAATTATTTATATAATTAAATTTATTATTTGAATAAAGAAGAGAACTAGTTGAATATGTAAAATATTATATATATAATTTAGATGTATTTTAAATGTGTTAAAAATGTAAATGAAGATATTATTTTGTAGAATTTTGAATTATACACATGATTTTCCATAAGAAAGAAAACATTAGCATTAATCCATTATATTAATTTTGATAAGATTATATTAACAAAATTAGTATTAAGGAGATAGGGAAATGGAAAAATCATGGTTAGAACTAGAGAATAAAACAGTTTTAGTAACTGGAGGAGCATCTGGAATAGGTAAAGCTGTGGCACAAGAATTTTTAAATGTAGGTGCTAATGTAATTGTATGTGATTTAAATCCAAATCAACCAGAGTTTGAAATGAATGGTCATAGTGGAAAAATGACTTATTCAGTGATGAATGTTACAGATAAAGAAAGTATAATTGCTACAGTACAAAAAGCAAAAGAAAAATTCGGTAGTATAGATGTACTAGTTAATAATGCCGGTATAAATATACCATCTTTATTAATTGATGATAAGCAAGAAGGAAGTAAGTATGAATTAAATGATGATATATATGAAAAAGTAATGAACATAAATGTAAAAGGTGTATACTTATGTTCACAAATTGCAGGTAGAGAAATGGTTAAGCAGGGTCATGGTGTAATAATAAATATGTCTTCTGAATGTGGTTTAGAAGGTTCTGAAGGACAAGGTGTATATGCAGCAAGTAAAAATGCAGTAAACTCATTTACAAGATCTTGGGCTAAAGAACTTGGTAAAAAAGGTGTTAGAGTTGTTGGGGTAGCACCTGGAATAATGGAAGCTACAGGACTTAGAACTTTAGCATATGAAGAAGCTCTTTCTTATACAAGAGGTATAAGTGTAGAGGATTTAAGAGCTGGATATACAAAATCATCTACTACTCCGATAGGAAGAGATGGAAAATTAACAGAGGTAGCTAATACAGTTTGTTTCTTAGCATCAGAGAGAGCTGGATATATACATGGTGTAACTGTAAATGTAGCTGGGGGAAAAACTAGAGGATAGGCTAATCCTTTTAAAATCTGCAAAAGAGGGGGAGTATTAAATGAATAATATTAATGATGATAATCGTTTATGTAGAATTTTAAAGATTATAGAGCAGAGTAACTTGACGACAACACAATCTATTGCAGATAAATTAGGAGTTAGCACGAAAACAGTTAAAAACGAAATTAAAGAATTAAATAAATTACTAAATGGATATGGTCTAATTGATATTAAGCAAGGTAAATATGTACTGTTTATATTAGATCAAGAAAATTTTGATAAAGTAAGTCAAGATATACGTAGACAAGACTACTTTTTTAACTCACAAAATAATAGGATGTCATATATTTTATATAAACTTATGAATAGTGATACACCTTATTTAACTGATGAACTGGCTGAAGAAATGAATATAGGTAGAACAACTTTCATAGGTGATTTGAAAAAGTTAAGAAAAAAAGTTGAAGGCTATGGCTTGCAAATAGTAGGGAAGACAAATAAAGGATTATTTCTAGAAGGTAATGAAATAGACATTAGAATGTGTATACTTGATGGTATGTATGAATCTATTTATAAAGATTATAAAATAGATCAAGACATAGTAGATTTGGTAGAACAAATATGTAGACAAAATTCAATGGGCAGTGGAACTATAGATTATATAATGAAGTTTTTCACTGTAATGATAGATAGATTATTAAATGGTTATGAAATAAAATGTATGGATGTAAATTATAAAAAATTAAAGTCTACGACTACCTTTGACTTTATTGATGAAGTTATGAATGAAGTTGAAAAAAGTATACATATAAAAATTCCTACTAATGAAAGAATATTTATGGTACTGCCTATAGTGAGTATGCGTACTCCAATTAATTCTCAAGGTATCAAGAGAATTGAAGTATCAGATGAAGCCATAGAATTAGTAGAAGATATAATAAACCTAATAAAAAAACAAATGAATATAACTATAATGCCTGGAGATTTTTTTGAAGAATTCATATATCATATATTTTTTATGATAAATAGAATAAAATTTGGTATAAAACTTAAAAATCCAATAGTTGATGATATTAAAGAAAAGTACTCTGTGGCATATAAAATGGCTGAATTATCAAAATGTTTAATAGAGAATAAACTTGGAAGAGATGTATCAAAAGATGAAGTAGGTTTTATGGCTATGTATTTCGGAGTTTTTATATCAGAAAACTCATATAAAGAAGATAAGATATACAAGGTGGCAATAATATGTGGATCCGGTGTTCTAACTGCAAGAATAATATCAAGTCAGCTTAAGAAAATTCTATCAACAGAAGCTATTTTAGATATATATTCAAGTAATGAAGTGAGTGAAGAGTTATTAAATGAATATGACTTAGTATGCTCTACTTTTAAATTAAATTGTGATACAGACACACCAATAATTTACATGAAAGAGATATTTGACGAACATGAATTTAGGAATCAAATAGAGCAAGTAAAATTTACTGAAAAGCTTGAGGTACCTTTGTTACAAGGTGTAGATTCAATATTATTAAGTATATTAGATAAGGACAAGTTTTTTGTTCTAGATAATAGTCTTAGTTATGATGACAATATAAGTTTTATGGTTGATAGTTTATATGATAATGGTTACTTAGATGAGAATTTTAAAGAAAGACTTAAGATAAGAGAAGATAACTCTACAATGGTATTTGATAAACATATTGCTATACCACATGTGGTTAACTATAAAAGTGATAATATTGTTCTTGCACTAGGAGTATTTGAGGATAGTTTAATAGTTGAAGAAAATAGAGATGTAAAACTAGTATTCTTACTGGGAATTCCAGAGGAACTTGGTGAGAATGAAATCTTTTTAATTAAAATTTATAATGAAATTATATCTATAGCCAAAGACGAAAATAAAATTAAAGAAATATCAAGGTTAAAGAAATATAAAGATTTAGTTCTTTATATGATTAAAGAAGATACTATATCTAAATAAAGAGGTGAAAATTATATGATATTTTGGACTTTAATAATAAGTTTAGGTTTAGCATTTGTTATACAATTCTTTTTAACAATGTTGCAAATAAAACATTTCAACCAAAACTTTAAAGTATTAAGAAAAATGTGTAGAGTTGCCATTGGAAAGAAAAAAGGTGGATTTGCAGCAGGTTCTATATCAATGTTTTCAATAGATGATGATGGAATAATAATAAAAGGACTATGTCTATCGGGAGTTACAGTGCTAGCAAGATTTAAAGAAATTAATGACTTTAATGGAATGGATATTGGGAGTTTAAAGGAAGAACATGTTAAAAAGTATCCGAAACAAGTTCAAAAATCAATTTTAGATGCCTCTTTAAATTATATTACTATAACAAAGGGTGGTACAATAGAAGATAATCCAAAAACACCTATTCAAAAGGTCACAGGCTCGATTAAGAATGTAGTAGTTCAAGAATAAAAACGGAGGGTAAAAAATATGAATGCAATTATAAATTTAGCAGAAGGCTTCATGGGATTATTTGAACTTGGAGCAGAAACATTTGTAGGTTGGGTAACAGGGATAGTTCCACAAGTATTATTACTTTTAATAGCAATGAATACTTTAATTAGATTAATCGGAGAAGAAAAAATAAATAAATTTGCTCAATTCTCAGCAAAGAACCCAATACTTCGTTATATGGTAGTTCCTTTCTTAGGAGCGTTTATGTTAGGTAACCCAATGGCTTTATCATTAGGCAGATTCATGCCAGAAAGATATAAACCAAGTTACTATGCATCAGCAAGTTATTTCTGTCATACAAGTAGTGGAGTTTTCCCACATATAAATCCAGGTGAAGTATTTATATACTTAGGAATAGCAAACGGAATATCAACATTAGGATTAAGCACTATGCCATTAGCAGTTAGATACTTATTAGTAGGTTTAGTATGTAACCTTATGAGTGGGTGGGTAACTGACTTTACGACTAAAATGGTTATGAAGCAACAAGGTATAGAATTAAGCAAAGAACTTAAAACTGTTACAGCATAGAGGGGGATTTTAAAATGGCGAATTTTGGTACTATTAAAATAAACAAAGGCAATGGAGGATTTGGTGGTCCTTTAACAGTAACACCAACTGAAGAAAGAAATGTACTTTTATATATAACAGGTGGTGGAGCGAAACCAGACATAGTTGATAAAATAGTTGAACTTACTGGCTGTGAAGCTGTAAACGGTTTCAAAACATCTGTACCAGAGGAAAAATTATTCTTAGTAATAATTGACTGTGGAGGAACACTTCGTTGTGGAATATACCCACAAAAGAGAATACCAACAATAAATGTTATGCCAGTTGGAAAGAGTGGTCCACTAGCTAAATACATAACAGAAGATATATATGTATCTGCAGTTGGTCTTGACCAAATATCTTTAGTAGAAGGTGATGTTAAAGCTACTGCTACTGAACCTTCAACAGTAGAAAATGTAAAAGCTGATAAACCTAAAGAAGATAAAAGAGAATTTAAATATAGTGCAAACAAAAAAATAACTCAAACTACAGAAAAGGATGGTAGTGTAAGTTTATTAACTAAGATAGGAATGGGAGCAGGTAAAGTAGTTAATACTTTCTATCAATCAGCTTGTGATGCAGTACAAACTGTAATAAATACTATATTACCATTCATGGGATTCGTTGCATTATTAATAGGTATAATACAAGGATCTGGTATAGGTGATATTTTCGCTAAAGTGATGAGTCCACTTGCAGGAACAGGATTAGGATTAGTAATGATAGGATTTATTTGTTCTTTACCATTCTTATCACCACTTCTTGGACCTGGAGCAGTCATAGCTCAAGTTATAGGTACATTAATAGGTGTTGAAATAGGAAAAGGTAATATAAATCCAAGCTTAGCATTACCAGCATTATTTGCAATTAACACTCAAGGTGCATGTGATTTTATACCAGTTGGTTTAGGTCTTGCAGAAGCTGATGCTGAGACTGTTGAGGTTGGTGTTCCAGCAGTATTATATTCAAGATTCTTAACAGGTGTACCTAGAGTATTAATAGCATGGGCAGCTAGTATAGGATTATATGCATAAAACTAAAAAATATAAAAACAAATATTAAATTTAAAATATGTAAAAGTAAGAGGGGAAAAAATATGTCAGTAATATATAAAAATACAATAAAAAATATAGGAGCAGAAGTATCAGCATTTGAAGGAGAAGAAATGTTCATATTATTTGGAGATAACGCACCAGATACATTAAAAGACTTTTGCTATACTATAGATATAGAGCCAGTAAGTGAATCAATAGAAGTTGGAAATACATTAGTTATAGACGGAAATGAATATGAAATAACTGCACTTGGAAATGTTGCAGAAAAGAATTTAGTAAGCTTAGGTCATGTTACAATCGTATTTGATGGTGCTACAGAAGCATCATTACCAGGAAGTATATATGTTAAAGGATCATCAGTACCTAAGTTAAACATAGGTAGTGAAATATTAATAAGAAAATAATTCACTCTAGATAATAGAAATTATTAAAATCAGTTACTTCTTTATGTAGAGGTAGCTGATTTATTTGTTTATAATAATAAGTAGATATATTTTAGGAGGGAAATATGGAGTTAATATTAGACACAGGTAATGTAATAGAAATTGAAGATTTATATACTCACTTGTGTATAGATGGTGTAACTACAAATCCAAGTATAGTATCTAAAGAGGGTAAAGACTTTGAAAGTCTTATAAAGGAAATAGATAGTATAGTTGGAAGATATATACCAATACATGCACAGGTTATTAGTACTAAATTTGAAGATATGGTGGAAGAAGCATTATATATAAGTAATCTTCGTGAAAATATGTATGTGAAGATTCCAGTGACTAAAGATGGATTAAGGGCTATAAAAGAATTAAAAAAACAAGGTGTGAAAATTACTGCAACAGCAATATTTACAGCGCATCAAGGATTTTTAGCCGCAAAAGCTGGAGCAGATTATGTTGCTCCTTATGTAAATAGAATTGATAATATAAGTGGAGATGGAGTGTCAGTAGTTAGTGACTTAGTTAATATAATAGATACATATAATTTTAATTCTAAAGTTGTGGCAGCTAGCTTTAAAAATGCCCAACAAGTACTAGATTTAATGAAAGTTGGAGTTCATAGTGTTACTGTACCAGCTGATATTTGTAAAGCTATGATGGCACACCCTCTAACTAATTGGAGTGTAGATAAATTTATAGAAGACTGGTCAAATGTATTTGGAGAAGGTACAACTACTAATAAAAAATAGGAGATTAGATTATGTATTACGATTATCATATGCATTGTAACTTTTCTGAAGATAGTAAGACTCCTATGGAAGACATGATAAATAGATCTATTGAATTAGGTCTGAAAGAAATATGTTTTACAGATCATGTTGACTATAGTGTTATAGTAAATAATAAGGAAGTTGATTATAATGTTAATTTTAAAGATTATTTCAAAAAAATAGATTACTATAAAGAAAAGTATACAGATAAAATTAAAATCAAAAAAGGAATTGAAATGGGATTACAAAATCATGTGCTTGATAAATGTGCTGATGATGTAATTAATAATGAATTTGACTTTGTTATAGGTTCTATTCATACAATTAATAAATCTGAGTTGATTCAAAGACATTTTTATGAAGATAAATCTCAAATGGAGGCTTATAGACAATATTATGAGATTTTATATAGTATGATAAGTAAGTACAAGCACTACTCTGTATTAGGTCACTTAGATATAGTGAAGAGATATGGAGACTTAAATAATATAATAGATGATAGAGTATTTGCTGATGAGATTGATGAAATTTTAAAATTAGCTATACAGGATGGGAAAGGTATAGAAATAAATACTTCTAGTTTTAGATATAGATTACCAGATTTAACACCATCATCGTATATACTTAAGAGATATAAAGAACTTGGAGGAGAAATAATAACAACAGGTTCAGACTCTCACAATACAAATCAAGTTGCTCATAAATTTGATTATATCTATGAATGTTTACGTCAGATGGGATATAAATACATCTGTACCTTTGATAAGATGAAACCTAATTTTATAAAATTATAATATAAATAAGGATGATATTAAGATATCATCCTTTTGTATTTAATATATTTGTTTGAAACCTTCCCCAAGTGCTTCATGTACATCACTTATAATAACAAATGCATTTGGGTCTACGGATTTGACAAGTTTTCTAAGTGTTGATATTTCTCTTTTTCCCACTACTACAAGTAAGGCATCTTTTTCTTCTTTAGTATAACCACCTTTTGCATTTAAAATCGTAACACCTCTACCCATTTTTTCTAAGATAACATTGGAAATTTCATCTGATAAATTTGATATTATCATAAATGACTTAGCACTATAGAGACCTTCTATTACCATATCACTTACAATAACAGCTATATATAATCCTAAAGCAGAATATAAACCAATTTCAATTTTTCTAGTAGCCCAAATTGATAATATTACTACAATGAAGTCTGCACACCCCATTAATTTGGGTACACTTACTGAAGGCATTAATCTATTTAATATTAATCCGATTAAATCAGTACCACCTGTAGTACCATTAATTTTAAATATTATACCTAGACTAAGTCCTAAAAGGACACCTCCTGAAAGAGTTGCTAATAGTACATCATTAGTTATATCAAGATAAGAAAGTTTATCACATAAATTTAATGCAGATGTAAAGAAAAAAATTCCTAAAAGTGTTTTTAAACATTCTCTTTTTGTTAGTACCTTATAAGCAATAATAAATAATGGTATATTAAATAGTAGATTAACAACCCATAAAGGTATATTAAGCAAATTTTTGATTATAACAGCCAATCCCGTTAATCCACCAGGTGCTATTGAGTGAGGATCAAAAAATAATATAAATGATAGTGCCATTAAAAAACAACCGATTATAAGAAGTAGGGTTTCATACATAAAATCTTTAAAAATAATTTTTTCTTCCATCATAATAAAACCTCCACTATATTTTATGAAATTTAATACATAAAATACCAGTATATAAATATTACTTTATAATGAAATTAATAAAAAATTCGACTACAATATATTTACAAACTTATAAAGGGGTGGCATAAGGTGTTTTTTTATAGTGGGGATTTAAGTAAATTTAACTTATATGAATTTCACAAAGATATAGATGAATTGTTTTTTGTGAAAAAATGTGTAAATGGAATTACAATATCACTTGAAACAAGTAAAGAAGTTAAAGATATAAGAGAATTACTAAAAGAGAATAGATGTCTATACTATGTTTTTGGGAAAAGAGCAGGTAAATATTTAATATGTGCTAATGGGAATAAGTATCTAGTAGATGATGATAGGAATGAAAGCTCTAAGGGGATTTACATGTCTGATGCTTATTTTAATCAATATGAGGATATTAACATAGGTTTTGTAATAAAAATTGAAAATGATATCATAAGTGTAGAATCAGCAATAGAGGAAGAAGGAATTAATTGTAGGATATATGAAACTATTGATGACTGTGGGGATTTAAATATAAAAATGAAAGATTTCATAAATACATATATTATATAAATAATAAAAAGAGTAAAAATAATCGAAAGATTAAATTTTACTCTTTTTTAATTGTAAGGAAATTATATGTTATCTGATTTGTAGATAACATATAATTTCCAACTTTGTTACTTGAGCAACGGACGCAGTCGTTGGCGACATGAACGAAGTGAATTTTTTTATATTTTAAGGGATTATACTCCATAAGTTCCAGTAATGCTATCTTTGAATATTGGGAGATTTGGAGTATTGAAAGTAAGAAAAATAAAAAATAATACAATGAAAAATAATATTAATAGGGAAATTTTATAATTAACTTCTTTTCCATGTTTATAATAATGTAGTCCGATGGATTGACCAATTATTATTGAAATTAAAAATAATAATATATCAAATATTATTGATTTTATTCCAAATCCACAAGCATAAAGATAATACATAGAATTTTGAAAAATCATAGAAAATAATAAAGATATTATAGAGGATATGAACCATCTATCTTTATTAAGATTATATTTATTTTTACCTATTAAGTAGAAGGTTATCCACCATAATATAACAGGTAGTAATAATAATTTTAAATGTTCCCAGATACTTTCGTTAACAGGAAATATACTGCCAATAATAATAGAATTATTAGTTAAATCGTATAAAAAATGAGATATACTTCCAAGGATAAAGATAATTATTACACTGATAAAAAAATTTTTATTTAATGATTTATGGTTACCTATTTTAATCAACTCCTTTTCGATTAATATTATATGAAGATTTTAATTGATTGATTCTGTAAAGTCTCATATGTAAAATCTGATAATATATAAAACCAATTTGATAATAATACATATATATATATTAATAGGTAGACAATAATTTCATAAGCAAAGGAGGCGAAAATAGTGTATAGTTCAGATCATTATAATCAATATAGGGATTTATTTATAGGTTTAGAACATCCTGTACAACTTGCTAATGGTCAAATGACAACACAAATAGGATTTGATAATGCCGCAACAACTCCATCATTTAAATCTTCATATAGAGCTTTCTGTAGGGGACTAGTAACATATGGAGCAGTAGCACGAGGTACTGGACAAAAAAGTGAGATTACTACACAAAATTATGAGGATGCAAGAAATATAGTTCTGAATTTTTTCAATCTAGGCAAGAGTAAAGATTATACCGTTATATTTGGAAAAACAACAACAGAGTGTATGAATTTGCTATCTGATGTTTTGATAAAAGATAAAAATGATAAAATACTAACGACAAGGATGGAGCATCATGCTAATGATTTGCCTTGGAGATACAAAGCCACAGTAGAATATGTAGATGTAGATAAAAATGGCAGAATAAATATAAAAGACATAGAAGAAAAGTTAAAAGAAAATAAAGGTGAAATAAAATATGTTACTGTAACAGGCGCTTCTAATGTTACTGGTTATATAAATCCAATACATGAAATAGCTAAGATATGTCATAA
>NZ_JAGHFM010000126.1 GCF_017888745.1 Terrisporobacter sp.
GTTCCTATTATTAAACTAAATACACATAATAATGAACAAAACTTAAAAATAGTAATAAAACTTGTATTAGTACTTAAATAAACGCCGATAAATGGACCTAAACCTGTAGCAAGAGCCGTACTTACAGCAAAGTAACTTATACCTTCACCTTTTCGAGATGGTGGAACAATAGATACTATAACTGTACCTATTATGGTACTAGCTATTCCAAGAGCTAGACCATTTAATAATCTACTTATTACTAAAAATACCATTCCATAATTAAGAAAATATAAAAGAGTAGTTAAAGTAAAAAATATCAAGCCTGCATATAATATTTTTTTTGATTGCTTGATTTGCCCAACAATAATACGTCCTATTAATGAGCCAATAATAAAAATACCAACTACAAATCCTGCTTGACTTGTAGTTGAACTAAATTTATTTATAACATAATCTGCCATTGTAGAATTAAGTAATAAATAAATTAGTGTCAAAAAGAAATTTATTAAAGAAAGAATAATAAAATTATAGGACCATAATGTTTCTTTTTTCGTATTCATCAAAAATCACGTTCCTTTCTTTTTTAATTAATAAAATATAAATGAAAACATAAAGTATTCGTTTATATTTTTTTGGTAACATTATTTTTTAAAGAGTATATTCTTGCCCATCATCTGGAATTAGAACCTTAGATGAAAACCCATTTTCTATAGTAAATTTACGTAAATCTTTTCTAGATAGAGTATAGTGATTTACTGCTTCCATATGACTTGCAATGATTAGTGAATTTGGAGCAGCTTTATGCACTTCATAGATATCATCAGTTCCCATTATTAAAGGATTATAGTTTAATAATGTATTACAACCATTATTAGTGATAATAATTTCTGGTGAATGTTCATCAATTGCTAATTTTACTTCATCACACCAAACAGTATCACCAACTATATAAAGCGTTTTTTCTGATGGATGTTGTAATATAACTCCGCAGACATTTCCTATTACATCTAACACTTCACCAGTACCATGTTGACCACTTGTTTTTATTATTTTAATATCAGAACAAGTAGTATTTTCTTCAATAACCTCAATATTAGTAAAGTTTAAATCTGATAATTCTTTTTTATCATTTTCATCTTGAACATAAACTTTTATATTTTTAGGTAATTGTTCTTTAGCAGCATCATCAAAATGGTCTGAGTGTAAATGCGTTGCAATTATAGCATCAACATTTATAAGTTCATCAATCCCAACAGGTAATTCAACTATTGGATTATATTCATTTGGCCTAACTGGACTAGGGTATGGAGGAAAAGTACCTTTTTTAGCTAAAACAGGGTCAGTTAAAAATTTCTTTCCTGCATATTCGATTAATAATGTAGCATTTCTAATTTGTTTAATTTTCATAAATAATTTCTCCTTTTCATTTAATATAAACACATTTTAATATACATAAAATAAAAAATACATATAAAAAGTAACGTTATTTATCTGTTTTACTTGAATTATTAAAGATGTTAAACTAATAACTAATAATGTAAAGTTTATATATAGTTATAAAATAAATTCTAATTTTTAAGTTAGTTTTTATGAACAATATTAATATATTGCGAAGTATAAGGGTAGGAGTTATGCTCCTACTTTTTTTATGTTGTATTATGAACGTTTTTTATTTTTCCAAAACGAATAAATGGAGTACTCCAAATGAATTTAAGCATTATAAATATTGAAATAATAACATTTTATTAATATTTAGGGGTGCACCATTTTGGAACGTTTCCAAAACGACAAATAAACGTAGTGCTCCAATAGTTTAAGGGGGATAAATATTGAAATATCAACGATTATAATTATTATATTTTGAAACCTTTATCTTTAGGTTGCACCTTTTTTGTAGTACTTCCAAAACAAACGAATAGGTGCAGTACTCCATAAGAAACCCTTTAAGTAAAAGAGAAATATTTCGCCCTTCAACTGAAAGTACAAATTACGTTGAGTACAAAATTGTACTGTACTATTTTTTTGAAAGAAGCTTATATATGGAATAGAAGAGCCTAGCTAAACTTTGAGCTTGGAGCAGATAAAGAGCTAACCTTATACCTATTTCACAAAAAAAGTGATAAATTTCAAGGGTGGGATGAAACGTACCATCCATTTTATGATGCCTTGAATTAGAGAGTCGTATTTTTTTTACGAGTCATTTTAGATATAACAGGACAAAACATCCTAGTATGTTCCCTATTTAGAGAATGGTGTACTGTAAATTATCGTATACCATATTAGAGGAAAATCAGAGGGGTCTCCATTTTGGAGTAACCTTCGCAAATGCACTAAAACAGTGCGTCAGAAAAATTACCGAGTCAAGTTAACTCAATCCAATTTTGGATTAACATCTATACTAATGATATAGCTTCTTATTGCTAAATTAGATTGAGTATCTTAAAAATGGATAAGGTTAGGATTAGGTACTAATAATAAATGGTCCATAGTTACCCTAAGATTACCCTAAGGTTATAGAATTTATCCTACACATTTTACAGCCCCTAAAAAGAAGTATTCCGAGTTTTCCGAGTCCCTAAAAAAGAAGTACTCTGACTTTTCTGACTCCCTAAAAGGTAAATTATCGGACTTTTCGGCTACCCTAAAAAAGATACTCGGTTATTACTCGGCACTTTTGGCACCCATAAAAAAAGGAACTGTTTCCAAATAGAAAGTCAGATTTAAAATCCGAAAACCCTAAATAACCCTAATATTTATATTTTAGGAGTCAACGATCTTATTGAGTAATGTTGAGGGTGGAAAATATGTTGGTGAGATTTATAAGAAGCTAAGTAATGCTAAGGTTGTAAATATAACTCAACTGTATCTTACTGGGATATACGATAAAGAGGTAAATTTGCAGATGGATGAAAAAATCGGTCGGTCGTACGACTAAAAAAGATTGAAATATGCAAAGTATTTATTTACGTTTTAAATCGATGTTGAAAATGATACAATAACAGTAAATACGCAATTGTTCTGTAATGTAAACTAAGATACAAATTTTTTAGAGGGGGGATTCATAATGATATTAAATATTAAAAAATATTTTTTAAGTTTTTTGGGGGCAATATTAATATTTTTAATTACTCTATTTATATATACGATAGTTATGGCTGCTGAATCAGTTGAAATATTTTTTTCTAATCAAA
Source organism: Terrisporobacter sp. (assembly GCF_017888745.1). Taxonomy (GTDB): domain Bacteria; phylum Bacillota; class Clostridia; order Peptostreptococcales; family Peptostreptococcaceae; genus Terrisporobacter. The sequence goes on from NZ_JAGHFM010000126.1 coordinate 3,174, forward strand.
TTACTAGTATAATCATAGTTTTTA
>NZ_JAGHFM010000377.1 GCF_017888745.1 Terrisporobacter sp.
TAATGCATTTATGAAAGCTCTAAAAATGCCAAAGGATACTTTCAAAGAAATTATGGAAAGAAATAAAGCTTTAGCTGATGCAACTTTATATTCTATACAAGTTCCATATCAAACAGCTACTTTATCTTTACAAGCTATGAAAGAATTAGAGTTTTTAATGGACAATGGTAACCAAAATGCGATAACAGATATAGGTGTTGGAACTCTAATGCTATGCACAGGTCTAGAGGGAGCAATATTAAATGTTAAAGTTAACTTAATGGGACTTGAAGATAACAATATACGTGAAACATATAGTGAAGGTTGTACACATATGCTAGCAGAAGGTAAGGCAATAAGAGATAGATTAATGTCTAAAGTACATGAAAGAGTAGAAGGATAATTTAAAATTATTTTAAGAAAGGCACTCAATTTTGGGGGCCTTTTTTATTGTTACTATCAACATGATTGAAGGCAAAGGAAATTCTCTTATATATTAACCTTACAGTATTGTAAATTGTATAAATCCTTCCATATATTTATAATTAAATTATAGACAAATAAAATAAGGGGGGAATTTAAGTGAAAAAATATATTTTACCAGGAGTATTAGTCATATTTTGTTCAATAATTATTTACCAAACTTATTCTTTAAAAACTATAAAAGATGAATTAGGTATAGTGAGAGAAGAACTAGCAAATACAAAAGTTGAGTTACAGCAGGATATTAACAGTTCAATACAAAATACATTAAATGAAGAATTGGGAAAGTCTCATATGACTAAAGATGTAAAGTTTAAATTTATTAAGAATCAAAAAGAGGGATATGAGTTAAATGTAAGAGTAGAAATGAAGGAATTAAAAACAGATTCAAAGATACTATTTATGTATAAGGATGTAAACTTAAATGAGTGGCAAGAATTAGAATTGAACAAAATATCAGAATTATCATACATAGGAGATTTTCTTTTACCTTATGACAAAAGCTATGAATATAAAATAGTGACAAAAGGAATTACATCTGAAAGTGGTGATATTGAAACTATTGAAAAGTCTGAATTTATGCCATTATCTCCTGAATGTAGCTGGGGTTATAATGAAACAGGTATATATTTTAGTTCATACCCTGATACAAGTACTCAAGAAATAGATAGTAAGATAAAAAAATTACAAGTGATAGTTTCTCATAATCAAAAGGAAAAAACTTATAATTGTAATTACAAAGAAGAAGAAGCATATGGAGAAAATAATGAAGTTGTAGATAAATTTAACTATTATGAACTAGAGATACCTAAAAAAGATTATAATGGAAAATTAGATTATATAAAGATGAAAGTTACTTATGAAAATGGAATGATTGATATAATTGATGTTACAGATAATGAAATGCAATCAGAATAGAATAAAAATTTTATAAGGGGTAAATAACTTATGAAAAATAAAAAAATAAAATTTTTAACTTTAGCTATGGGTGTTTTACTTTCAAGTACTATTGTATGTAATGCTACATTGAATTTAGATAAAAATGTTACTAAAGAAGAGCAAGCAGTAATGTTTAAAGAAGCTACAAAACAAGCAAATGTAGGGGCAAATTATATAGAACACATCAAAATAACTAATTCAAAAGGGTATATAATAGACCAATATGTAGATAGAGAAAATTATTTAGAACAAGTAGATGAATATGAAAATGGAGAACTATTAACAAGAAAAATATTTTATGATAAAGGAAGTAAAGTTCTATCTATAGGACAGGATAACAATGAATATGAAGGAGTAATAATGAACTTAGATTCTGAAATATCCAAGGCAAATAAAAAACTTTTTAAGGAAATTTCTCAATTGGAAAGTTGGGTAAAAGAAGATTTAGGAAGATATGAAAATACAGTATTTAAAAAAGAAAATATATCAGACTCTTCTATAGTAAAATACTCGAGCAAATATGTAAATTTTTATTTTGATAAAGATACTAACTTTTTGCTAAAAAAAGAAGAGTTAATAAATGATGAAGTAACTCAGACTATAGAATATGAAAAAATAGATAAAACATCAAAACTTAGCAATTCTTTATTTAAGCAAGAATCACCGTTAATAAAAGGATATACTGGATATTTAAGTAGTTTAAAGATTAAGCATATAAATGCAGGTAAAGAAGTTCCTTTAAATGAAGCTAGGGGATAATTAAATAGAGATACCTGTATTGTATAGGCGAATTTCTTGATATGGATAATGTATAACGATTTACAACGCCACATTAGTTGCAAAATAGTCAGCATATTTAGTATATAATAAAAAAACAGATAGAGTTTTAGTGGGGGATATAGTATGAAAAAACTAATGATTTTGATCACATTACTAGTTACATTAATTATTATAGGATGTACACAAACAAAAGATTTTCAAATAGAATATGATGAATTATCTGAAGAACAAGCTAAGTTATTAACACTAACAGGTAATAGAGTATATAAGTACAACCTAAAAAATCCACCTAATGATA
>NZ_JAGHFM010000127.1 GCF_017888745.1 Terrisporobacter sp.
AACTTAACAGTAGCTATAGTACCTACTAATATTAATAACAATGATAGTATTAGATATAATCTGCTAATTAAACTAAGCTGTAATTTAATTAATCCTAGATTTTCTTTTATTACATCAAAAATTCTAACATCTTTCTTAGCAGTCTCTACTTCTTCTTTTGGCATATATGCTTTTAATATATCAATTGTAGAATCTATTTTTTCTTCGTCAACTTGATTGACTACATAACTATCTAAATAATCTTCTATATCCATTAAATCTGCTTCTAGTAAATTTTCAAATTGTTCATCTTCTATGTTTTCACATCTTAGTTTGTGTATATTGTGACTCTTCTTCAAATATATCACCTCCAAGTAATTTCTTTAAATTTCTAATTCCATTGAATAATCTTGATTTTATTGTGTTTTCATTATCTCCCGTAATGTTGCTTATTTCTTTTATTTTTAAATCATTGTAATATTTTAATAGTATTGCTTCCCTTTGAAGATTTGGCAAATTCTCTATAGATTCTTTTATTTTTATTGCTTCCTCTTTTTTAGAAATTATATCAATAACATTTGATGTATCTTCTATTTGATGATTTTCTATATCACAGTTTTCAACTCTTTGCTTATATGTGCTACTTTTAAAATAGTCTTTTGTTGTATTTACTGCTATTTTTAATAACCAATTTTTAAATTTCCCATTTTCTAAATTGTATTTATCTATATTTTTCATCATTTTTATAAATACATCTTGGGTTATATCGTAGGATATATTATAGTCATTTGTAACTCTATATATATAGCTATGTACCAGGTCATAGTGCCTTTTGACTAGTATTTCCATTGCACTTTCATTTCCTTTTAGTATCTCTTTTATTAATTTCTCATCATTCTGTGGCAATTTATTACCTCCTTTCACTTATATAACGAGGTGTTTTTATAAAAGGTTTTATTTTTTATGATAAATTTTAATTATTTTATTATTTTCTTTATGCTCTACAACTATTTTACTAAAAAAATACAGATTACTCTGCTTTTTTAATGATTACTTTCACTATTGTTTTAATATAATTGCTTGCAATAAAAAATAGAGGACACGGTCCTCTATTTTTTGTTTACTCTATTTAATTAACTCATTATTTTCCATTATTATTGGTTTTGATGATCCGTTATCAGATGTATCATTATCTAATCTATCCATTAAATATGTTTTTAATTCTGATTTATTTTTAAACTTAGAAACTTGGTATGGTAAAGATGGTGCATATTTCTCAATAAATAATAATCCATCTTTTGTCTGTAATAAAATACCTACATGCCCTACAAATACTTCATTCTGTTCTGGTGAGTGTAAAAATACATTTATCATTGATATATTTTTGTTATCTACGAATGATATTTTTCTTTTTTCCCATTCTTTCTTTATAGCTTCTGCATGCTTATTTACATCTTCTGTATTTTCCACTTTTATAGCTGAATATAAGTTAGTAAATTTATCTACATCTTCTTTGCTAAATTCACTAACAGGGTTATTATCTATTGCTTCAATATCAAACATTAAATTAATATCATCACCAGTAAATTTTTCTCCTGATTTAATGTAATCTTTAAATATTGAAAATGCAGTTAATCTACAGTTAAAATCCATATAGCCCAGTTCTTCAATGTCCCATTTTTCATCTAAATATAATTCATCATATTTAACTTGCTGTGTTTTTATACTTGTAAAACCTTCCTTAGATGTTTCTAACTTATTTATATCTGATTTCTCATTATAATTTTGTACAAGTTTGATAAAATAATCTGCTTGTTTTTTATCTATTTTATTTTCTATTAGTATATCTCTTATCTCATTTTGAGTTTTTTCATCTACTAAATTAGAATACGTAAGCTTTGTTGACTCTACAGTCTCGTTTGTTTCTGTTTTATTATTTGTACACCCTGTCATAAGTAATATTCCAGATAGTATTAATGGTATTATACGTTTTATCATATTATTTCTTCTCCTACTCTAAATTTTTTTATCTAAATTAATTAATTTATCTTTCTGTGTCCACTTTCTACAGTATAGACTATATAATATTAATCGCTCAACTAATTTTTATTTACAAATATGTTGCAAGTAATTTACATTTTAATTTTGTTTAGATATCAATTAGATATAATGCACAAAGAGAATTAGATAAAGTATTTTTAAACTAATTTATACAACTTGAAGTTAACTCTAAGTCAATAGCTTTTTTAGTATGAATCATAACATAGTTAACATATAAAAGACTTTAATTAAAACATAAAAAAACACATTGATAAAATTATCAATGCGTTTTCTTGGATTTATATATAAGCTTGAATTTTTTTGTATAATTATTTATTGTTTAAACTCTCTATTTTTTCACAAAACTCCATAAAGCATTTTATAGGCTTAGATATATACTTATCTTTGTGTATAGCACTATATAAAGATCTCTTAATATTATAATCTTTTAATCTATATATATTTATTGATTTTGTATTTTCTTCATCTAAAACAGATATATATGGAACACAGCTCCCACCCATATTCAACTTCACATAATTTATAATAGCTTCTAGATTACTTAATTCTATATGTGAGTTAAATTTAATATCTTCATTTTCTAGAAAATCTTCGAATCGTTCTCTAGTTCCACTACCATCTTC
>NZ_JAGHFM010000128.1 GCF_017888745.1 Terrisporobacter sp.
AGAATACATAATATTAGCTGATGATAACTTTTATTATATAGCTTGTAGAAAAATTAATTATAATAAAAATACTATTAATATAGAAAATTATCATAAATTATATATTTAATAAAATTAATTTTTTTAATACTTTTTGCAGATGTATATAAGTAAACTTTAACATATATGGATAGAAAATGTGACGAAACTATTAGTAAAATGGCTAAATAAGTAGGTTTTAGTGATAAAGATATAATTATGCTTTAATTTTTTATTTTATTTAAAATTATTAATACAAATAAAAAAATTAAAAAATGAAATAATAAATTTAAAGATATTAATTAATATGGAGGTAACTAAGAAATGAAAAAAATATTAACATTAGGTTTATCATGCCTGTTATTAACTACTTGTGTTGCTTGTAGTAATAGAACTGCTAATACTACTACAACTAAAACAGCACAAGAAAATACTGCAACAGAAAATAACCCATACTATGATGCTTATACAGGTTTATATAATACTAATATAGGTGGATTAGGTAGATATAGCATGTATACAGATGTAGAAAGTGTGAATAAAGCTTATAGAGAAAAAGAATACCCAGGTAATAAAAAATACTTAGAAGAGGTCAAATCGGCTTATAGGGATAGTAGAGAAAAAATACAAACTTTTGTAAATGGTCTTAAAAAAGATGTAAAAACTGAAGATCAAGAATTAAATAAAATGAATCAAGAGCTAATTTCAGAAGGTGAAAAACTAATTAGAGATATTGATGCTAAACTAGCAAAATTAGATAATATTACAGAAGCTGATTATAATAAAAATCAAAATGAATTTATAAAGTTAGTTGATGATACTGTAAGAGGTGCTGAAACAGTAACAAATAGATTTGGTGAATCATTAAGAAATATGAATAAAAGATTAGGAATCGATACAAAAAATATTGAAAATAATAATATAAATAATACAACTAAATAAAATAAATTTATATTATTTTGAAAAAATAAAAAATTATAGTTGACTTTTAAAAAGGATATGTATATCATTATTAACATAATAAAAAATTAAAAAATAACTCTTATCAAGAGAGGCGGAGGGACTGGCCCTATGAAGCCCAGCAACCAGTACATGTGTACATGGTGCTAAATCCTGCAACTATTAAATTAGTTGGAAGATGAGTATAAATTTGCTATTAAGCCTAAGTTTATACTTAGGCTTTTTTGTATTTTGAAAATAATTATTTAACTTTAATGAATTTATATTTAACAAAATAAGTAAATTATAGACAATATAAAAGGGGGAGAAGATTAATGATTACTGTAAAAAACTTAAATAAATACTATGGTGATATAAAAGTATTGAATAATATCAATATAAATATTAATCAAGGAGAAATATTTGGAATAATAGGTCATAGTGGAGCAGGTAAATCTACATTACTTAGATGTATAAATAGATTAGAAAACTATCAAGAAGGTAGTCTTTTAGTAGATAATCAAGAAGTAAAAGATTTAAATGAAAAAGAGCTTAGAATATTGAGAAAAGATTTGGGTATGATTTTTCAACACTTTTCATTATTAGAAAGAAAAACTGTATTTGAAAATGTTGCACTTCCACTAGAGTGTTTCAAGTACTCAAAAGAGGAAAAAGAAAAAAGAGTTATGGAACTTTTAAAATTAGTAGGAATTGATGATAAAAAAACTGCCAAACCTAGAAATTTAAGCGGTGGACAAAAGCAAAGAGTAGCAATAGCAAGGGCTTTAGCACTAAATCCAAAAGTTCTTTTATGTGATGAAGCAACGTCAGCACTAGATCCAAATACAACGAAATCTATTTTAAGTTTGCTTCAAGATATAAATAAAAAACTGAATATTACAATAATTGTAGTTACACATCAGATGGAGGTCATAAAGCAAATCTGTAGTAGAGTAGCTATTATGGAACGAGGGGAAGTTTTAGAAATTGGCGATACTGAAGAATTATTTTTACAAAATTCAAAGAATTTAACAAAGTTAGTAGGTGAAGAAGATATACTTCTACCAAAAGGAAGTAATATAAGAATTATATTCCCAAAAGAAATTTCTAACGAAGCCATAATAACTTCTATGGCAAGGGAACTGAATATAGATATTTCAATTATATGTGGAAAATTAGAAAAGTATAGAGATCATGTATTAGGATCTTTAATAGTTAATATTTCTTATGAACATAAAGATAATGTAAAAAAATATTTGGATGATAAGGGAGTAAGATGGGAGGAAATAATAAATGAAGACTAGTTTATATACTTATTTAACAGAGATACTTGGGGAAGCACTTTTACAAACCTTATATATGACAATAGTTCCTACTATTTGTGCTACTATATTAGGATTTATAATGGCTGTTATATTATTTATAAGTAAACCAAATGGATTAAAGGCGAATAAAACTATATACACTATACTAAGCTTTATAGTTAATATAGTTAGGAGTTTTCCTTTTATTATACTTTTAGTCGCATTATTTCCAGTTACTAGATTCATAGTAGGAACTAGTATTGGTGAAACAGCTGCAATGGTTCCTATTACTATAGGGGCATCACCATTTATTGCTAGGGTGATAGAAAATGCTTTAAACGAAGTAGATGAAGGTTTAATAGAGGCTGCAAAATCTTTTGGAGCAACAAATATACAAATAATATTTAAAGTTATAGTAAAAGAAGCTATGCCATCTATAGTTTCTGGAATAACTTTATCTATAATATCAATACTTGGATATACTGCAATGGCAGGAGCTGTAGGAGCAGGTGGACTTGGAAAAGTAGCTATAGTTTATGGACATCAAAGATTTGATACTTCAGTAACGATTTATGTAGTAATAACACTTATTATAATAGTTCAACTTATTCAAAGTGTTGGAGATTTAGCTTATAAAAGATTAAAGTAATTATACTTATATTTTTTAATTATAAAATAACAGGGGGAATTTAAAATGAAATTAAAAAAATTATTAGGATTAACATTAGCAACAGTGGTATCTGTATCATTATTTGTAGGTTGTTCACAAACTTCTAAAGAAGATAAAACTATTAAGGTAGGAGCATCTCCAACGCCACATGCAGAGATATTAGAAGTAGTAAAACCATTATTAAAAGAAAAAGGGTATGAATTAGAGATAGTAGAATTTGATGATTATGTTTTACCAAATACATCTTTAGCTGAGGGAGAATTAGATGCTAACTTCTTCCAGCATATACCTTATTTAGAGGAAATGAATAAAGAGAAAGACTTAAAATTAACTTATACTGAAAAAATTCATATAGAACCAATGGGAATTTATTCAGAAAAAAATAAATCTTTAGATAATTTAAAAGATGGAGCAAAAATATCTGTACCAAATGATGCGACAAATGAAGCTAGAGCATTACAATTATTAGCTAAAAATGGAATTATAGAGATTGCAGATAAAGAATTAATAACTGCAAAAGATATAACAAGTAATCCTAAAAACATAGAAATAGTTGAAGTAGATGCAGCACAAGTACCATCAACTTTACAAGACGTTGACTTTGCTGTTATAAATACTAATTTTGCATTAAATGTAGGATTAAATCCAACTAAAGATTCAATAGCTATAGAATCTAATGATTCGCCATATGCTAATATATTAGCTTGTAGAGAAGATAATAAAGATAGTGAAAAAATAAAATTATTGTCAGAAGTTTTAACTAGTGATGAAGTTGAAACATTTATAGAAGAAAAATATAAAGGAAGTATAGTTCCAACCTTCTAATATATAAAAAATATATTTTTAATTAAATATAGTATTATAGATATAGGAAAGATAGTATAAATTACTACTAAATCCTATATCTTTTTTATTGTATTTCCGAAAATGTATATCTCTCAAGGATAGGTAATTGTAATACATATATAATTGTTCCGTCAGATAAATTATATTTATCATATTTAGGTAGATTATTATAAAACCATTGATTTAATGTTTCTTCTATGTTATCTGTATAAACTTCACTCTGAAAATGTATATCAAAAAAGTATTTTCCAGAACAAGGATTATAAATTTCTCTCATCACTTCGTATTTTTTCAAAGTACTCACCTCATAATAATTTTATTTTTAGAAAATATGATTTATTTAGTGTTTAGTGTATAAATAATATTAATTCTATAATATTAATTAAATAAGTATGAATATATTTCCTTTAGTTTTTTAGAAAAATAAGTGAAGAAAATATGATGTGGAAAAAATATAGATTATAAATAATAATAAGGTATAATATGAATAATAGGAATGGAGGTATGATTTTGAAAAATAAAAAATTATATGTAATAGTGATAATAGTTATAATGATTCTTATTGGAGGTATTGGGATAATTAATTTTAATAAAAGTAATAACTTTGAAACTCATAATGGAACTTCAAATTCAAATGAAGAGTTAAAACTTTTAGATAATCAAGTAGCCTTTGTTAAAGCTTTAGTAGGGTTAGAATCGAAAGAAATGAAAATAATTGATAATCCTCTAAGGTTGGAAGGAAGTTTTATAATTCCTGATAAAACTTTGCTAAATAGTATAGAATACTACTTAGCAAAATCTAAAAATACGGATATAAAAGATGTTGAAGTTAGTATCAATAAAGATGGAATTGAAATAAGTGGAAAATATAATTTATTTGCAAAGTTTATGACACCGGTAGAGATTACAGTTGTACCATCTATTACGAAAGAGAATGATGTTAAGCTTGACTTAAAAGATATAAAAGTTCTTAAATTAAAAATAAATAATAAAATTATTGATGCTATAATAGAAAGCTGGTTTTCAAATTTACAAGGAATAAGAATTGATAATGGTGATGTAGTTATAGATAAAATCAATTTTAAAGGTGTTACAGTAAAAAGTCTATCTATTGAATCATCAAATTTTGTAATAGGAATAAGTGTAAAGTTAGATTAGAAGATATATTTATATCTTCTTTTTTTATAAATAATTATTGTTTCACTGATTTTTATTTAGGTTCATTACAATACTTAAAATAACTAA
>NZ_JAGHFM010000129.1 GCF_017888745.1 Terrisporobacter sp.
CCTCCTCCCTCAAAGCTAGTAAATCCTCCTGCATAAGTAATTTCACATAAAAGTCTTGCATCAGGAGTACCATGCCTAACTTGAAGTGGGGTATCTAAAGATTTTATAAGTCTTCTACAACTTTCAACTCCATGATTTACAGCAGGAAATCCGTTTAACATTGATTTATTATTTTTTATAGATTCTATTATTCCTTTTTGAGCATCATCGTAACAGTTTTGTCTAGTATAACTATCGATTGTTGTTGGAAGTAAGTCAGCTTCACCAATATTTTGTAAATAAGTTAGTAATTTTATTTGATCATCTACTAAAGCTACTCCCGCTCTTGGTTGAATTAAAGTAACTTTATTATTTTTAGCTTCTATTAATTTTTTTGAGAATAGTTTTTTACTTGGAAGAGATTTGTGGAAAGCTATAGCATCTTCGAAATTTACTTCTTTTCCTGTAGGCCACTGATTTAAGACATCTTTTCTTATTTGAAAAAATTCATCTCTTGATATTTTTTCATTTTTAATTTCCATTATACTTCAACTCCTCTTTCATAATTCGTATTGCTGTTTTTGGGTAATACTCAGATAAAAGTCCCATAGCTGAAAGTATATATTTTCGGTCAACTAAAATATCTGCTTTTTTAGGTCTTAAAGAATTAGGTTTTTCCTCACTATATAGGGCATGATTTATAATATTATTAACTTTTTCCAAATGAACTATAGACCCTCCTGTTACAACTACCTTATTAATATTAGTTAAATTTTTTCCGCTCTGAACATATGCTATGCCACTTGTAGTATAAGCCTTTTCTATTTTACCTGCATGTCTTATTGTAGCAATTTCTATTGCAAGACTAGCAAGAATATTATCCATATTTATCAAATCTTTATCATTGGATGGTATAGTATCTGGGTTATTATATAAATTATTTATAATTTCTTCGCATTTACTTATAGATAGATTAGATAGTTTACAGATTTTTTCAATACCTACTTCTTCTAAAATACCGTAGATACTGTATCTCATACCAATATCTCCTTCTACTGTCCTTTTTATATAAGGCTCTTTTATTCCTTTATATATAATATTTACTTCATCAGGATAGCCATCTGCTATTGAATAAATATCTGTAGTAGCCCCACCTATATCTATAGCTAGTAATTCACCAATACCTTTTTCATCTTCATATCCATTAGCCAGTAGTTCCATTGCCTTCATCATTGCACTGGGTGTTGGCATAAGTATTCCAGAAATAATACTGTTAGTCTTAGTTATTCCTTTAGCATTTATTATTCTCTTTAAAAAAATATCTCTAATTTTATTTTGTGCAGGTTCTATATTTAACTCTCCATATTTAGGCATAACATTGTCTACTATATAATTCTCTTTATTTTCCAAAAATTTACTACATTTTTTCGATACTGTTCTATTTCCTGCAATTATAATAGGAAAATTATATTTACAAGTAGATAACATTTTAGCATTATGAAGTATATATCTTTGATTACCACCATCAGTTCCCCCTGCTAATAAAAATATTTCTGGCTTTATCTCATCTATTTCTTTGATATCTTCTTCTGTCAGTTCATATGAATAAACTTTTAACACCTTTGCACCTGCACCTAAACTTGCTTGTTTAGCTGCTTCTGAAGTTACTGAAGATACTAATCCACAAGACATCATTCTTAGTCCACCGGCTGCTGAAGAACAAGCATATATTTCATCAAATTCTAACTTACCATATTTATTTTCTAAAATTAATTTTGCATTACTTAAACCTTCATTAATATCAGTATTTACAGTTGTATAACTAGAAGCAGTTCCTATTATTGTTTCTTTTTCCATGTCAACAGCAGTTATTTTAGTGTAAGTACTTCCAAAATCAATCAACAAGATCTTTTTCATAATCTTCACCAATTCCTAAATCTAATTTCAAAAAATCTATAGTAGTTTGAGGTTCTGTACCTGGTGGAAACACCCTATTAAACCCCATATCTTTAAATCGTTTCTCTACTTCTTCAAAAGGTTGTTTACCTACTACAATATTACCTCCAACATACAATAAAATATTATCAATACCAGCTTCTATACATCTTTCTCTAAGACCTCTGCAATCAATTTCCCCATGACCATATAAAGAAGACACTAAAATAGCATCTGCATTAGACTCTATCGCTGCATTTATATATTCTTCTTGAGAAACCATTACCCCTAAATTTATCACTTCAAATCCTGCTTCAGTAAAAAAATGATATAATATCTTATTACCAATGGCATGTACATCAGCACCTATAACTCCTAATACTAAAGTTTTCCTTTTCATGTATTATCCTCCTTCCTTTTATTCCAAAATAATTAATATATATCATTTAATGAAAATGCATATTTAAATTAGCATTTTATTTAAATCTTTATCATCCTCATCAAATCTATCTCCTACTAATCCTACTAACATGTAAATTTTTTTAGATGAATCATAATACAACTTGGGAAGAAGTCTAAAATTTTCGATTTTAGAAGTGCTATCAACATGAATTCGTGGTCCACTACATGGATGAATATATTCACCTATTTTTACATGCTTTTCATCATAATACTGAATTGGAATATCCATTTCAATCATATTTTTGACCTTTGATTCTAATTCTTCTATATTTATATATGGTTCGGAATGAAATATTATTAAAAATCCATTTAGAACATCTCCATGTTCACAATTAAAATTAATATGCTCTGGAATAAAATGTTCAACTAAGTCTTCTGCTGAATGAGCCATTTTTCTCATTTTTATTGAATGAAAAACTCTTTTAGCTATATCATCAGGCTCTGGACCAAAAATAGTAGGTCTTGTTACTATAATTTCTCCTCCAACGCCTATGAGTAAATCTGCATTTTTTTTCATTAATGGATAGATGAGTTCAAAATGCTCTACTATTACTCTACGATTATTTTCAATTGCTTTATTAACAGCATCTACTAATTCATACATCTGATAAAAAGCGGATTCAAACCTAACATCAATATGATAAGTGTGTGGAGCAAAAAAGCCACCTTCATTCAAATTCATAATTGGTAGAGGTCTTACATTTAAACCCTCATCATCATTAGTTAACTCTAGGCCTGGAAACATTCCTCTTATAAGCATACTTTTTCCTGATCCCGGTTCTCCAATTACTCCTATTAATTTATCTGTTGGAGTAAGATACTGTTGAGCTAATTTTATTCCTATTTCATACATTCTGACTCTTCCCCTTGGCGCAAAAAAAACACTATAAAAATGATTTCTTGACACATATTCAAGTCCCATTTTACTACCTACTTTCCTGTAATTTTTCTTTTGCTTAAATTTATTATTTAGTATATTATTATATTTCTACATAAATCTATAGTTTCCTGTTATTTTTTTAAATTTATGCAAGTTTTCTTTCATCACATAGTCATTATATGAATACCAAAATTACAATATTACTATTCGTATCTCTAATATTTCAAATTAAGTTGAAAATTATATGTTGTCTACAGAACAGATAATATACAATTTCCTTACAATTAAAAAAGGCATCATAATTTAGAATAAACTATATTATAACACCAATAATTTTTTATTATTTACTTTTCATTATATACTCTATAGAACCAGTTTCTTCATTGATTTGTTCGCAAACCATTTTAAAATTTTTATACTTATAAAACTCAACAGCATTTTTATTATCTTTATAAACAGCTAAATTTAAACTTTTATACTTTTCTAGCGCAAAATCTATTAATCTACTTCCTATTCCTTTTCCAAAAAAATTATTATCTACAAATAAGGCTCCTATAAAATTTTTTTCTATTATAGATATAAATCCCATGATATTATTATCTTCTTCATATACAAAAGTCTCTGACATTGGCACATACATATCTCTTACTTTAATATAATTCTCTAGCCAGTATTTCTCATATATAAAGCTATGAGCTTTAATGGTACTCTCAAACCATATTTCCATTATTCTATTTATATCTTCTTTTTTTA
>NZ_JAGHFM010000130.1 GCF_017888745.1 Terrisporobacter sp.
CTAAAGGCCCAGTATTTTTTAAGCAAAAAAGAGTTGGTAAAAATAAAAAAATATTTGAAATATATAAGTTTAGAACAATGGTAACAGATGCAGAAAAATTGGGAAAGCAAATAACTGTAGGAAATGACACAAGAATAACAAGAGTTGGAAACCTTATTAGAAAGTGTAAGTTAGATGAATTACCTCAATTAATAAATGTATTAAAAGGTGAGATGAGTTTAGTTGGACCAAGACCTGAAGTACCTAGGTATGTCGATTTATATGATGAGTATCAAGAGCAGATATTGTTGGTTCAACCTGGAATTACTGATTATGCCTCTATTGAATATAGAAATGAAAATGATATATTAGGAAAAAGTAATAATCCCGAAGATACATATATACAAGAAGTTATGCCAGCTAAAATAGAACTTAACATGAAATATATAAAAAATATATCTTTAATAGAAGACATAAAATTAATATTTTCTACTATAGTGGCTATTGCAAAGTAAAGATATGGAAAGGAATAAATAGTAATGAAAGTTTCAATAATTACACCTACATATAACTGTGCAAAATTTATAGGTGAAACTATAGAATCTGTAATTAATCAAACGCATACTGATTGGGAGATGATTATAGTTGATGACTGCTCAATGGATAATACAAAAGAGATAGTCGAACAATATAGCAAAAATGATTTACGAATTAAATATGTTAAGTTAGAACAAAATTCAGGGGCAGCAATAGCAAGGAATAAAGCTATGGATTTGGCTACTGGAAAATATATGGCTTTTTTAGATAGCGACGATATATGGCCTAAGCATAAATTAGAAAAACAAATAAAGTTTATGGAGGAAAACAAATATAATATTTCATGCACTAAGTATGAACAGATAAATGAAGCAGGTGAACCTTTAGGACGCGTTATAAATGTAAAGAAAAAAGTAAATTACAATGGAGTGTTGCTTACTTGCCCAGTTGGAAATTCTACAGTCATGTATAATGTTGATGAAATTGGTAAAGTTAAAATTCCAAATATAAGAAAAAGAAATGATGATGCACTCTGGTTACAGATGTTGAAAAAAGAGCAGTATATCTATGGCATGAATGAAGTGTTGATGCAATATAGAATCAGGAAAAATTCAATATCTAGCAATAAGATGGATTTAGTTAAATATCATTGGCATTTATATAGAGAGATAGAGAAACTATCAGTGTTGAGATCAACTTTTCATATATTCTACTGGGGAATAATTAAAGTATTAAAAATAAAGTAACCTTCTAAGTTAAGGAGTAATAGATTATGAAGGCAAAAAGAGTTTTGCATATAGTATCAGGAATATACATAGAAAGTGGTGTTATGTCTGTTATTATGAATATGTATAGAAATATTGATGTGAAAAAAATACAATTTGATTTTTTATACTTTGATGAACGTGAAAAAACATATGAACAAGAGATAAATAAATTGGGGGGGAAGTGTTATAAAATAAGCAGACCTAATTTATCAATTAAATCCAATAAAGAAATAATAAACTTCTTTAAACTAAATAGTAAAAAATATACTATAGTTCATAATCACGAGACATATTTAAATATACTATTTAAACCAATAGCACAAAAATATGGAATAAAAAATACTATTGTACATTCTCATACAACTAAGTATTCAGATAAAAAGTTAAGTGCAATAAGGAATAGAATATTATGTATGCCATTAAAAATACAAAAAAATTATAAATTTGCTTGCTCAAAAGCGGCAGCGGAATTCTTATATGGTAAAAAATCTGTTAAGAATAATAATGTATACGTATTAAATAATGCTATTGATGTAGGAAAATTCAAGTATGATATTACAAAGCGAGTAGAAGTAAGGCGTAATTTAAAATTAGAAGATAATTTAATAATTGGACATGTAGGAAGATTTAATAATCAAAAAAATCATCATTTTTTAATAGATATATTTTATGAAATAAGTAAAGTAAGAACAGATGCAAGATTACTTCTAATAGGAAGTGGTCCACTAGAAAATGACATTAAGGAAAAAGTAAAAAATCTTAATTTGGAAAATAGAGTTATATTTTTAGGACGTAGAAATGATATAAGTGACTTAATGCAAGGAATGGATGTATTTTTACTTCCATCATTATATGAAGGTTTACCAGTTGTTGGAATTGAGGCACAAGCAGCAGGATTACCTTGTTTTATGAGTACAAAAATAACAGATGAAGTAGTATTATGTAATACTAAACAACTTGACCTTTGTAAGGGAGCAAAATTTTGGGCAGGAAAAATTATAGAATATATTAATGACTTTAAAAGATGTGATGTAACACAAATACTAATAGAGAATAATTTTGAAATAAAAAATGAATCAAATAGATTAAGAGAATTTTACTTGAACTTAAGATAGTAGTAAGTAAGGGAGGAAAAAGTGGAATTTCATTTTTTTTTAACGGGTTCAATTGCTGTAACCGGGTTATATTATGGACTAGAAAAAAATAAAAAAAATAGCGATATATATACGTATGTTATGTTGACATTTTTATTTTTATTTGCGGGTTTTAGAGATATTACAGTAGGAAATGATACATATGAGTATGTAAGACAATTTAATAGTCTGAGCGGAATTAGTGGAATATTAAATAATATTGAAATATCAAGATATGAAATTGGATACGTAGCTTTATGTACTATTATAAAAACATTTACCAATAATTATACAGTATTATTGTCAATAGTTAGTGCCTTTTATTTAATTTCAGTTGGAAGATTTATAAATAAGTATTCCAAAAATAAATGGTTAAGTATAATGGTATTTTATTTAATTGGAAATTATTTCTTAATATTTAATATTATTAGGCAATGTATAGTAGTTTGTATTTTATTAAATTCAATAGATTATATTATAAGTAATAATAAGAAGAAATATATTATATCTATGCTTGTAGCCACAACATTTCATACATCATCAGTAGTTTTAATACCACTAATATTTATAAGAGAGTACAAATTAAATATTAAACAGTATATTAGAATACTAATAATAACAATAGCATTAATTTTAGTATTTGATAAATTAATGCTTCTTATAGTTGACATATTCCCTCAATATAAAAGTTATTATATGGAATCAATATACTCCAAAGGAGGAGTAAGATTAGCTAGCATCGTGAATATAATTGTTATAGGTATTATAATGTTAATTTGTAAAATTTTTTCGGGAAAAAAATATAAAAATCTTAATAATAGTGAAGGAAATAATATTGAAAATGTATATATGAATTTATTTGAATTAATGACTGCTATAAATGTAGTTATATTAATACTGTCACTTCAATTTAATTTATTAGATAGAATTTCAGAATATTTTACTTCGATTTTAATAGTATACTTACCAAATTCAATTAGTAGATTGGGAAAATATACTTATTTAATTGGATATATCGTTATATGTTTATTATTTATATATATTACTGTTATATTGTATGCTAGACCAGAATGGAGTGGAATATTACCTTATAAATTTAAATAAGAAAATATAAATAACTAAGGGAGAAAAATATGGTTAAAAAGGAAGAAATAATGTCTAAAATTCCAGTAAAACTTAGAGATAAATTACTGGAAATAAAAGCAATATTTGGTATCATTAGAAGTAAACAAAAAATACAAGAATTAAATCGAGCGATAGAATCTACGGATGTAAGCAATTGGAATAATTTAAATTCAGATGTAGATGTATGGAAGCGATCATTGAAAAAAATAGCACTATCAACTTCAGTAGGTTTCGATATAGCTATAAATTTTTTCAATAATGATATTCAAATTATAAAAACAAATAAATTTAAAGAGATTAATATAAATAGTCCTATTATAATTTGTGTAGTAAAGAATGACTTAAAGAGGATGAAAGTATTTTATGATCACTACAGAAAAATAGGAATAGAAAAGTTTGCAATTTTAGATAATGGTTCTGTAGATGGTACATTTGAGTGGTTAATGAGTCAAGAAGATACAGATGTATATAGAACAGAATCTCTATATACAACAAATAAAAGACAATCTTGGATTAATAAATTAATTAGTTTTTATGGATTTAATAAATGGTATATGGTAGTTGATTCAGATGAATTATTTGTATATCAGGATATGGAGAAAAAAACAATACAAGAATTAACTAATCTTGCAATAAAAAAAGGATATAAAAGAATTCGAAGTATTACCCTAGATATGTACTCTGAAAATCCAATGTTTTCAGATAATGAAGATTCAAATTATTTATCACAATATGTTTACTTTGATAATGATAACTATAATTATAGAGAACATTATGCCTTTAGATGTATAGATGGTGGTATGAGAGTAAGAATGTTTAGGGGAGAAAATAAAGGCTTTGCACCTTACCTTACAAAGTATCCTTTATTATATTTTGAAAAAGGTGACTTACAGTATAATTCTCATTATTCTTTCCCTATTTATAAAAACTTTGAAGATGTGTGTTGGGCAGGACTAATGCACTATAAATTTTTAAGTTCAGACATGAAAAAATATAAAGAAATTGCGAAATCAGGAGCATTTTATGGAGGAAGCTATGAGTATAAGCAATATATAAAATTGTATAATGAAAATAAAAAAAGATCATTTATGCATAAAAACAGTAAAATTTATAAAAATTCCCATTCATTAAAATATATTAAAGAAATAGAAAGGATTAAATGGTAGGCTATATGAATATATCAATAGTAACAGTATATAATAGTTTGAATTATGGTAGCTTTTTACAGGCCTATGCATTGAAAACATATCTAGAAAGTTTAGGGCATAATGTTAGTTTTTTAGAAACTAAAGCTAGAAATCCATTAAAGCAAACTATAAGAAGTACAATAAAAAAAGCGCTTAAGTTGGATATTAAAGGAGTTAGATTTCAAGTAAAAAAATATATAAATTTTGATAAAGTAATTAAAGAGTTTAAATTATGTAAAAATAATGAATCATCACTAAATAGCCAAGATATTTTCATATTTGGAAGTGATGAAATTTGGAATATAAGTAGAGAAGATTTTAGAAAATATCCTATATTTATGGGAGTTGGTATTAAGAATAAAAGATTAATATCTTATGCACCATCGATTAATACAACAAAGATAGAAGTAATAAATCAAAATTCATATGTAAAAGATGCATTAAATAGATTTGATAAGATAAGTGTAAGAGATAATTATTCATATACAACTTTAAAAAATGTTATAGAAAAAGATATGGAAATTGTTTTAGATCCAACATTTTTAATAGATAAGAGTGTATATTTACAAACAGAACATAGTGTTAATAATGATGAATATATTCTTGTATATTCTTATGGTCATAATATGAATGAGACAAGGGTGAAAAGAATTAAAGAATTTGCAAAAACTAAAAATCTAAAATTACTTTCAGTTGGATTTGATTTAGAGTGGTGTGATGAATGTGTTTCAGTATCTCCGTTTGGGTTTCTATCTTATATAAAAAATGCTAAGTATATTATAACAGATACTTTTCATGGTACTGTTTTTTCCATTATTTATAATAAGAACTTTGTAACTTATGGTGAAAATAATACAAAAATTGGTGAAATAACAAACCAATTTAAAATAAATAGTAGAAATATAGAAAGTAATATGAAGTTAGAAGATATATTGAATGAAAATATAGATTATCAATCAGTTAACGAGATGATAGAAATTTATAAAGAAAGATCAATAAAATATATAAATGAGTCAATAAACTATAATTATGGAAGAAAGGAAAATATGCATGAAAATATTGTATAACGAATCTCTAAAAAAATATACAACTGTAAGAATCGGTGGAACTGCTTCTAAATTATATATACCTCAAACAGAAGAAGAATTAATGAAACTTTTAGATAGTATAGATTCTAAAGAATATTATATAATTGGAGGTGGATCTAATTTATTAATTAATGATGAAAAAATATTTGAAAATGTTATTTCTATGAAGGAATTTAATAAATCAATTGAAAATAAAGGAGAAGGTGTTTATTATATAGGAGCATCGAATAAGTTACAAAAAATTATAAATAAAATTAATGAAGATGGATTTGGAGGAATTGAGTATCTATATTCAGTACCAGGATTAATTGGGGGAGCTGTTGCAATGAATGCGGGAAGAGGTAAACCTCATGGCGTGAGTATTAGTGACTATATAGTAGATGTAACTGTGTATATAAATGGAGAAATTAAAACTATAAAAAAAGAACAATGCAGATTTGGTTATAGGAACTCAATATTTAGAGAGAATCCAAACTATATAATATTAGGATGTACATTTAAATTTGAATATAAGAGTAAGGAAGAAAGTGAACAATTAAAAAATGCTAGAATACAGTTATGTAAAGATGTTCAAGATAAAAGTGGATATAATTTTGGATCTGTATTTAAAATAAATGACTGGAAAGTAATGTGGTTAGTAAGAAAAATCAGTATATCAAATAAAAATGGTATACATTTTTCAAAAAAGACACCAAATTGGATAATCAATAAAGGTGAAGGTACATTCAGACAGGCAACTAAGTTAATAAAACGTGTAGAAATAATGCATAAAATGATAGGGAAAAAAGCTATACCTGAGGTTATAATATGGGAGTAAAAAATAGAAATATTTTTAAATGCATAATTGAAAATATAACATCTAATCCATATGTATTTTCCATGATAAATAAAGTAGTATCTATTCTAGTTGGAATAATTACAACCTCATTAGTTAATCGTTATCTAGGAAGTTCGTTAAGAGGTGAATACGCATTTGTAATAAATCTTGTTAATGTAGTAGCTGTTATAGGAAATTTAGGGTTATACCAGTCATACGGAAATAGTAAACGTAAAAATATGAAAAATCAAATGGAAGAATATTTAAATATTTTTTCAGCACAAGCATTGATATACATGGTATTATCATTGTTTATGGTAATGTTTGTAAAATCGGATGTATATATAGTAGCATTATTTTTAATTCCTTTGGAAATATTAATTCAACAACTAGGAATGATTGCACTAGTTGAGTTTATAAAGTTTAGACAGACTTTAAATATGATATTTATATTTGTAAACCTATTACTAACATTATTAGTATATATAGCATTTAGTCCGAATATTATTTTTATCATGGCAATAAGTATAATAAAAAATATGATATATATTATAGCATACATTTGGAAGATTAGATATATACCTAATCCTCTTAAAATAAATATTTCTGTCTTAATATCATTAATCAAATTTGGATTTTATCCAATGATCACGGCATTACTTGTTAATTTGAACTATAAAGTAGATATATTTATTTTAAAGTATCATGTTGATAATACTCAAGTTGGTCTATATTCAGTTGGAGCTACTTTGGCAGAATATGCATGGTTATTACCAGATGCATTTAAAGATGTATTATTTTCAAAAACTGCAAAAGATGATTCTGTTGAAGAAATAATATGGTGTATTAAGGTAAGCATGTTATTTTCTTTAGTAGCATTTGTAGGTATTTTTATATTTGGAAAATTAATAATCAATATATTATATGGAAGTGAATTTTTAAACTCTTATAAAGTAACATGTATTATATTCTTAGGTATACCAAGTATGGCATTATTTAAGTTAATTGGACCTTTATATATATCAAAAGGTGAACAGAAGTTTTATTTTTATACATTACTATTAAGTGTTATGGCTAATATAATATTAAATATTATATCTATACCATTATACGGAGTAGAAGGGGCAGCTATGTCATCTGTAATTTCATATTCTATAAGCGGAGTTGTATTTTTTGCTAAGTTTGTTAGAATGTATAATTTAAATTGGTATAAAACAATAGTTATGCAGACAAATGATATTAGAATAATATTAGAAAAAATAAATAGAAGGAAAACATATGAAGTATAAAGAGTATATAAATAGAGAAGTTTATCATGGTCAAAGACTTAACTTTATAAAAAAATATTACTATAAGTATATATGTCCTCAAACTAATGCGGTTTATTTAATAAGGACATTTTTATATTATAAGGGAAGTGAGAATAAGATATTATCTTATTTATCCAAATTATATAAGTATAGATTGATTAAGAAATATAATATATTTATAGGAGACAATACCAAAATAGCAATAGGATTAGATTTACCTCACCCATCTTCTATAGTAATAGGTGATAAAGTAGTTATTGGTGAAAACTGTACTATATATCATGAGGTTACATTTGGAGGTGCAAGAAGAGGTGATTATTCAAAAGGAAATTATCCTAAAGTTGGTGACAATTGTGTATTTTTTGCTGGTAGTAAAATAATTGGAAATATAAATATAGAAGATAATGTTATAGTGGGCGCAAACTGTTTAATAAACAGAAATTGTTTAAATGGGCTAACATATGCAGGAATACCAGGAAAACCAATTAACAAAGTATAAAGAATTAAGATTATACAAAAATAGAGAGGTCTAATTATGAATAATAAAATATTAGTTACAGGTGCAAGTGGATTTATAGGATACCATTTATGCAAATTACTTTTAAAGAAAAATTATGAAGTAGTCGGAATAGATAGCATGAATGAATACTATGATATAAGTCTTAAAGAAGGTAGATTAGAGATTCTTCAAAAGTATGATAGCTATACTTTTTATAAAATGGACTTAAAAGATAAAGAATCAATAGATAATCTATTTGAAAAATACAGATTTGATTATGTAATAAACTTAGCAGCACAAGCAGGAGTAAGATATTCAATAGAAAATCCATATGCATATGTAGATTCAAACTTAATAGGATTTATGAACATACTAGAAGCATGTAGAAATTATCCAGTAAAACACCTACTATATGCTTCATCAAGCTCAGTATATGGAGGAAATAAAGTAGCTCCATTCTCAACTGAGCATCAAGTAGATCATCCAGTAAGTTTATACGCTGCAACAAAAAAATCAAATGAATTAATGGCTCATACATATAGTCATTTATACAAAATACCAACAACAGGACTTAGATTCTTTACAGTATACGGACCATGGGGAAGACCAGACATGGCATACTTCTCATTTACTGAAAATATACTTAATGATAAACCTATAAAAGTATTCAATCATGGAAAAATGGAAAGAGACTTTACATATATAGATGATATAGTTGAAGGTATATATAAATTATTACCATTAGCACCAAAATCTAATCAAGATTGGGATGAAACAATAGACAAGCAAAGTGAAAGCTTTGCACCGTATAAAGTATATAATATAGGAAATAATCAACCAGTACAATTAGAGAAATTCATATCTGTTTTAGAAGATAAAATAGGTAAAAAAGCAATAAAAAATTATATGGAAATGCAACCTGGTGATGTAGTAAGAACTTATGCAGATACATCAGATCTAGAAAAAGCGATAGGATTTAAACCAAGCACTTCAATAGAAGAAGGTTTAGAGAAATTCGCTACTTGGTATAAAGAGTTTTATAATGTAGAAATTTAAGCAATATAGCGGGGGAAATTACAAATGAAAATAGCAATAGCAGGAACAGGTTATGTAGGATTATCTAATGCAATATTATTATCACAACATAATGAAGTAATAGCAGTAGATATAATACAAGAAAAAGTAGATATGATAAATAATAAAATATCTCCAATAGTAGATGCAGAGATAGAAGATTATTTAGCAAATAAAGAATTAAATTTAGTAGCAACAACAGATGCATTTAAAGCATATAGTGATGCTGACTTTGTAATAATTTCAACTCCAACTGATTATGATCCAGAGAGAAATTATTTTAATACTAGAACAGTAGAAGCTGTTATAGCTAATGTTTTAGCTATAAATCCAGAGGCTACTATGGTTATTAAATCAACAGTTCCAGTTGGATATACAGAAAAAGTAAGAGAAATGTTTGATACAGATAATATAATCTTCTCACCAGAGTTCTTAAGAGAAGGAAAAGCACTATATGATAATCTATATCCATCAAGAATAATAGTTGGAGAACAATCTGAAAGAGCAGAAAAGTTTGCAGATCTTCTTGCAGAGGGAGCAATAAAGAAAGATATACCAATGTTATTTACAGATTCAACAGAAGCAGAAGCTGTATAGTTATTCTCTAATACATATTTAGCACTAAGAGTTGCATACTTTAATGAATTAGATACATATGCAGAGATAAGAGGATTAAACACTAAACAAATAATAGAGGGAGTAGGATTAGACCCTAGAATAGGAAATCACTACAATAATCC